>DJQG01000109.1:0-476 GCA_002438685.1 Ruminococcaceae bacterium UBA6392
TCCTCGTCTCCCACAGCATGGAGGATGTCGCCAAGACCGCCGACAGAGTTCTGGTGCTCAACCATTCCCATGTTGCGATGTTCGGCACTGTGCCCGAGGTCTATTCCCGCACGGACGAGCTCGAGGAGATGGGGCTCACCGTTCCGCAGATAACAAAAATATTCAGAGCGCTGTATGACAGGGGCTTTGATGTCTCTCCGTCCGTGTTTACGGTCGACCAGGGCGCGGACGAGCTCATGCGCTATTTTGAGGGGAGGGGAATGGTATGATAAGCGATATCACTATCGGCCAGTATTATTCCGGCACCTCCGTCATTCACCGCATGGACGCGCGCATGAAATTTGTGCTCACGATGGTGCTTATAGTCATTCTCTTCGTGTGCAGGAATTTCTATTCCCTCGCGCTCGGACTCATTTTCGTCGTGGCGACTCTCTTGCTTTCGAAAGTCCCGATGAAGATGATGTGGCGCAGCATAA
>DJQG01000109.1:525-6060 GCA_002438685.1 Ruminococcaceae bacterium UBA6392
CCGCCGTCATCAATGTCTTTTATAATCGCGGCGGCGAGACTCTTGTCTCGTTCTGGAAAATAACCATAACGACAACAGGCGTTTATACCGCGATATTCACTACCGTGCGTATAATCCTGCTCGTCGTCGTCAGCTCGCTGCTGACTTATACAACCACGCCCACTATGCTCACCGACGCGCTTGAGCGCCTGCTCTCGCCTTTGAAGGTGATAAAAGTGCCGGTGCATACTTTCGCCATGATAATGACGCTCGCCCTGCGCTTTATCCCCGTGCTTATTGAGGAGATCGAGCGCATAATGAACGCGCAGAAGGCGCGCGGAGCGGATCTTGAAACAGGCGGACTTATCAAGCGTGCCAAGGCGCTTATACCGATATTGATTCCATTGTTTATCTCGTCGTTCCGCCGCGCATATGAGCTGGCGTTCGCCATGGAGTGCCGCTGCTACACCGGCGGCGAGGGCAGAACACGCATGAAGCAGATGAAGCTCGCCGCGCGCGATTTTGTCGCCCTCGGTGTCACTGCCGCTCTGCTCGCGGCTGTAATAGTCCTCAATCATTATCTCGGGCATCTTATCTGATCGGAGTGAAGGCTTTGAAGAATCTGCTCTTTACCCTGCGCTATGACGGCACGGATTATCACGGCTGGCAGGTGCAGGAAAATGCGAATACGGTTCAGCAGACCTTTCAGGATGCCGCCGAGCGTATCTGCGGAGTCCGCGATAATGTCATAGGCTGTTCGCGAACGGATTCCGGCGTCCACGCCGATATGTATTGCTGCAATATGCGCACCGAATCGTCTCTTTCGCCCGAAAAGTGGAAGAGTGCGATGAACGGAGTTCTGCCGCACGATATCGCTGTGACCGACTGCCGCGAAGTGCCGTTTGAGTTTCACGCGCGCTATGACTGCTCCGGCAAGCGATATGTATACAGAATCTGGAACGCGCAGGAGCGCAATCCTTTTATCTCGAGATATTCTTATCACTATAAATATCCGCTCGATGCGGATTTTCTGAATCGTCAGGCGTCGCAGATGCTCGGAACCCACGATTTTTCGGCGTTCTGCGCGGCGGGTGCCAGCACGGTCGACAATGTCCGCACATTGACCCGCGCCGAGGTCGTGCGCCGCGGCGACGAAGTGCTGATGTACTTCGAAGCGGACGGCTTTCTCTATAATATGGTCAGAATAATGGTCGGCACGCTTCTCGATATTTCGCGGGGCAGGATAGCGGCAGATTCGCTGCCCGATATAATTTCATCGCTCAGCAGAGACAGAGCGGGGGCAACTGCGCCCGCCTGCGGACTCTGCCTTGAGCAGGTTTTCTATAACGGCAAAGAAGATTGAAACGGGGGTGCGGCAAGTTGGCAGAGAAAAAGGGCAAGAAGAAAAGCAGCGCAAAGAAGCTCATAAGCGGACTCTTTGCAAAGAAAAAGACGGATAAACCCGCACAAAACGGCAGGAAGAAAACAAAAAATTCCAGGCGCGAGACGATAATAATTGTTGTATTGACTCTGCTTGCGGTCGGCGCGGTCGTGTTTTTCGCCGCGCGTTCGTTCGGCGGCATGAAATATAACGATGTTGAGGATTCGGCAAAGCAGCTGATATCCGCGTCCGGCACTGGAGCGGGGTATCCGTATAAAATAAGCTCGGCGGATGTGCTTGGTATGAAACCGTTCAAGTCGAATATCGCCCTGCTGACCCGCGATTCCGTCGTCGTGCTCAATTCCTCCGCCAAGGAAGTGGCGCGCCTTGAGCATAATTATTCCGACCCGGATATGGCGGTATATAACGGCAGAGCGCTGGTCTATGACCGCATCTCCGGCGATTTCACTTTGATGAATTCGAGCAAGATTTTGGGCGACGGCAGCACGGGTTCGCCCATTTACACCGCCGCCATGGGCAAGGACGGCACAATAGCGTTCTCGCTCAAAACCTCCGCAGCTCAGAGCGAGCTGTGCGTATATAATCACAAGTTGGAAAAGATATTCGCTTGGGAGTGCGCGCAGGAGAAGATATTCGATATCTCAATAGCACCCAACGGCAAGAGCGCCGCTCTGATACTCGTCGGCTCAGAAAATGCCGTCACATATTCGCGCCTTGTCGTGCTGAGTTTCAAAAAAGACAGTCCGGTAGTTACCGACATAAAATATGACAACACCTTGCTCTTCGATGTCATATATAATTCGAGTACCAGCATAATAGCTTATTCGACCGATTTCAAAACGACCGTGACGAAAAAAGGACACAAAGAAGATTACTCTTTCGGCAGCAACACTCTGGCTCACGAGTCCGCGTCGGATTCGGGCAGAAGCGCCGTTGTGCTCTATGAATACGCCAACGAGGAGAAGCCGAAAGTCGTGGCCTTCGACAGGCGTTCAAAGCTTCTGTTCGAGCGTAGCTTCGACAAGAAAATTTATGCGCTCACCTGCACCGATAAATATGTCGCCGTGCTGTTTGACGACGGCGTTGAGCTGATATCTTCAAGCGGCGAGACCGCAAAGACCGTCTCCGCCGGCAAAAACGGCAAAAGGGTCATCTGCGCGGGCAGCGACGTGTATGTACAATATGCGTCAAATATCACAAAAAATTAACAACCGCTTAATAATAAAAGGTTTGCCACTGTGCATAGCGTGTGATATAATTGAAAAAACAGCGAACAGGGGGGATAAGCCTTGAATTTTACAGTCGATTTTTTGATAGTCGCAGTGTTTGCGCTGTGCATTTTTGTCGGCGTCAAAAACGGGCTTATCCGCTCGATAATCGGACTTGTCGTGGTCGCTGCGGCGGCTGCGCTCGCCGTGTGGCTGAGCGAACCCGTTGCAAGCGGCATATATGACCTGTTCATAAAGAAGAGCCTTGAAACTGCCGTGGCGGCTCAGCTGCCCGATATGTCCTCGGCTCAGCTCACTTCGCAGAATGTGCAGGAGGTCATATCCTCTCTGCCCGCCGCCATTGTCAAAGCGGCTCAGAGCATGGGCGTTGATATCGCCGCGATATCCGAAAAGGCGGGTTCAATCGATCTGAGTGCGTCAAATATCGCCGCTGAAATCTGCGACAGCGTCGCGAAGCCTATCGCCGTCGCCGTGCTCAAAGTCCTGAGCTTCGCCGTCATTTTCTTTGTCTGCGATTTCTTTCTTCAGATTGCCGCAAAGGCTGTCTGCAAGCTGTTTGAACTGCCCGTTATCCGCTCCGTCAACCGCACTCTCGGCGGTGTTTTCGGGGCTTTGAAGGGCGTGTTCGTCGCCGTGTTTGCCTGCCTGCTGCTCGATGCCGCCGCGTCCTTTGCGCCCGGCACGCAGTTCGCCTCGGCAGTCGGCGCATCCAAACTCGTGAGTTTGATCGTTTCAACCGATATATTTTCGCGGCTGATAACGGTTTGATATTTCCGTCCCCGCACAGGGAGGAACATATTTGAGGAGGATAACCATGGTAAAAAATCTGTTTAAGGGCTGTCTGACTGTCCCGAATCTGCTCTCGCTTATAAGAATCTTTCTTATACCCGCATTCGCCGTGCTCTATTATAAAGGCCATATCGGCTGGGCAGTGCTCATGCTCGCGCTTTCCGGCATCAGCGATTTCCTTGACGGAAAGATCGCCCGCCGCTTCAATCAGGTCAGTGAGCTCGGCAAGATACTCGATCCCGTCGCAGATAAGCTGACTCAGATAACGATCGCAGTCATGCTCTACATAGCTTTCCACAGCTGCAGCAATCCGTCGATGGTCGCTTTCAGCTGGGTATTCCTCGTGTTCCTCGCCAAAGAGGCGGTCATGGTTATCGGCGGAGCCATAATGATAGCCTGCGGCATCAAGCCCGGCGCAGCCGAGATATACGGAAAGGTCGCAACCTTCGTGTTCTATCTTGTTATGCTTGTCATAATCGGCTTCGGCCCCGAGATAGGCGCGTTCAGAAATTATTGGACTCTGCCCGACCCCGTTCTCATGGTACTTGTCATAATTTCGGCAATACTTACTATAGTTGCTTTCGCAAGCTATATGCCCGCGACCTACAGACAGGTGAAAGAGAAGCACCGGAGCAGAATGGAAGCAAAGGGCAAAAAATAATAATCGGAATCCGCAAACGAGCCGTGTCAGCGGTGCTTAGTCACATGCGTTCCGATGAAAGTCAAATCAGAATCCCGGAGATTATTTAAATGAAAAAGATGATGTGTTCCAGGTGCGGCAAACGCCCTGCAATGTTCTTCATAACCAAGGTCGAGGGCAACGAGACCAAGCAGGAAGGACTCTGCATGAAATGCGCCATGGAAATGAATATAGGACCTATAAAACAGATAATGGAGAGCATGGGCATCTCGGAGGACGAGGTGGATTCCGTCAGCGACCAGTTCGACGAGCTGTTCGGCGAGGACGGAACAGGCTTCATGCCCGGCGGCGCGGGAACTCTTCCTTTCATGAACCAGTCCGAGCAGGATGATGAAGAAGAGGACGAGGACTCCGACGGCGAGGATGAAATCGACGAGGGCGACGATAACAAAACCCAGGTCGGTCCGTTCGGCATCCCTGTTATCAACGCAAGGGGTCCGGGCGAAAAGAAAAAGGGCAAGAAGAAAAAGGGGAGAAAGTTCCTCTCGCTCTATTGCACGGATCTTACGGAAAAAGCCCGCGAGGGCAAAATAGACCGCATCATCGGGCGCGATAATGAGATTTACCGCGCGGTGCAGATCCTCTGCCGCCGCTCGAAGAACAACCCCTGCCTTATCGGCGAGCCCGGCGTCGGCAAGACCGCAATAGCCGAGGGACTTGCCCTGCGTATAGCCAACGGCGAAGTCCCCGCGAAGCTCGCCAAAAAGGAGATACACCTGATAGACCTCACCGCCCTTGTCGCCGGCACTCAGTTCAGAGGTCAGTTCGAGAGCCGTATAAAGGGTCTTATAGACGAGGTCAAAAAAGAGGGCAATATAATCCTGTTCATCGATGAGGTGCATAACCTCGTCGGCACAGGCGATGCGGAGGGTTCGATGAACGCCGCAAATATTCTGAAACCCGCCCTTTCGAGAGGCGAGATACAGATAATCGGCGCAACAACCTTCACCGAATACAGAAAATATATCGAGAAGGATGCCGCCCTTGAGCGCCGCCTTCAGCCGATAAAAGTCGAGGAGCCGTCGATAGAGGAGACCTATCAGATGCTTGTCGGTATCAAGGACTATTACGAAAATTTCCACAAGGTCACTATAAGCGATTCGCTCGTCCACAGAGCGGTTGTGCTCTCCGAGCGCTATATAAACGACCGCTTCCTGCCCGATAAGGCTATCGACCTGCTCGACGAGGCTTGCACCTGCGCGAACCTCAGAAACAAGAGCATCAGCGATCTCGAGACCGCCGAGGATGACCTCAAGGCTCTCAACGACCGCCAGCAGGCGATGATGGAGGAGACCGAGAATACCGACTACGAGGGACTTCTAAAAGTCAAGAGCAGTATCGTTGCCAAAGAGAAAGATATCGAGGCGCTGAAGCCTCTCGCCGCCGACAATGCGGTGACTGAAAGCGACATCGCCAGAGTTATCCAGCTTTGGACA
>DJQG01000109.1:6065-22889 GCA_002438685.1 Ruminococcaceae bacterium UBA6392
AATGGAGAGCGACCTTACCCGCCTTGCCGATATGGAACAGCACCTCAAAGCGAAGCTTATCGGTCAGGATGAGGCAGTCGAACTCGTCTGCGCCGCGATAAAGCGCGGCAGAGTGCAGATTAATCCCCGCCGCCGCCCGTCGTCGTTTATCTTCGTCGGACCGACCGGAGTCGGCAAGACCGAGCTTGTAAAACTGCTCTCTCAGGAGCTGTTTGACACTCCCGAGACGCTTATCCGCCTTGATATGTCCGANNGGCAAGACGGAGCTCGTCAAGCAGCTGGCGGAGGACCTCTTCAACTCCCCGGACGCTCTCATCCGCCTGGATATGTCCGAGTTCATGGAGAAGCACTCCGTCTCGCGTATCATCGGCTCGCCGCCCGGCTATGTCGGCTATGACGAGGCGGGTCAGCTGACCGAAAAAGTCCGCAGAAAGCCCTATTCAGTCATACTCTTTGATGAGATAGAGAAAGCGCATCCCGATGTTATGAACATCCTGCTCCAGATACTTGATGAGGGCAGAATAACTGATGCGCAGGGCAGAACAGTGAGCTTTGAAAACACGATAATCATCATGACCTCCAACGCCGGCAGCGAACGCCGCGAGGGTGTCATGGGCTTTGCAAAGAATCAGAACGACGCCAATAAAGAAAAGGCACTCAAGGCACTCAGAGAGTTCCTGCGCCCGGAGTTTATCGGCAGGGTTGACGAGATAGTCGTCTTCAACGACTTGACCCCGGAGAATCTTGAGCAGATATCGAATCTCATGCTCACCGAGCTTGTCGAGCCTCTGCGCGACAAGGGCATCGCGTTCTCGTGGGATGAGAGCGTGCCGAAACTCATCGCCTCGATGTCCGAGGGTGGTCTGCGCGGAGCGCGCGACCTGAGGAACAATATCAGGCGGCAGGTCGAGGATAAGATAGCCAACGCCATTGTTGACCACGCTTCGTCTCCGCTGAGCGAAGTCCGCGCCCTTGTCGAGGACGGAAAAGTAGTTATCGACGCAAAATGATAATCGGGGACTGTCCGCGCGGCAGTCCCTTGTTTTATAAAAGTGAGGAATACTATGGATATTTGGGGAAAACTCTGTGTCGCCGCGCTCAATATGTATCTGCAAAGCGGTCAGACCGTTGTCAAGAGACTCATTGCTTTTCGCGACCGCCCGCCTTACGGGGGCGGCAGCGGAATGCCCTGCGGCGCGTGCCGCGAGTTCTTTTTGCAGCTATCAGATAAGAATCGCGATATGCAGATAATGACCGATTATGACAGGCGCGAAACCGTCACTTGGGGCGAGCTTATGCCCGCGTGGTGGGGCGACGAGCGCTATGAAAATGCAAAATGGGAGGCGGCAAAATGAAAGTTCTGACTTCATCGCAGATGTTTTCTGCCGAGCAGGCGCAGGTCAACAGGGGAATGAGCTTTACACGCCTGATGGAAAATGCCGGCAGTGCGTGCGCACGTGCTGTAAGAGAGCGCTTTGCCTCTCTTGAGCAGTCGCGCGGGCTCATATGCGTCCTCTGCGGAAAAGGCAAAAACGGCGGCGACGGCTTTGTTATCGCCCGCAAGCTTGCCCTCGCGGGCTTCAATGTTGCCGTTGTCGAGGCGTTCGGCGAGCCTACTGCCGAGGACTCGATCCTCATGCGCGAAAAGGCGGTCGAAACAGGGCTTGTCCCGGAGTTCTTCTGGGGAGAGGAAAACGCTGAAAATTCAATCGAATCTGCTGCCGTGATAGTCGATGCCGTGTTCGGCACGGGCTATAAATACAGAGAGGACGAGCAGGTGAGAGCGGTCTTTGAGGCTGTCAACGCTTCGTCCGCAAAAGTCGTTTCAATCGATGTCCCGAGCGGACTCGAGAGCAACAGCGGCGATGTTCCGGGCAGCTGCATAAAAGCTGATATCACAATAGCCGTGTCGTGTATGAAACCCGTCCACATATTAAAACCCGCGTGCGTGCTCTGCGGCGAAATAATAACCGTCGCGATAGGCATCGACGACGATATTATCGACGGCATTGAGGGCGATACCCTCGCCGTGCTCACTCCCGCCCAGGCGAAAAAGATATTCCCGCGCCGCGGCCTTATGGCGAACAAAGGCACATTCGGGCGCGCTCTGAGCATCTGCGGCAGCCGCAATATGCAGGGCGCGGCGGTGCTTGCCGCCTCGTCGGCGCTTCGATGCGGTGCGGGTCTTGTAACTGCCGCATTCCCCGATGCTGCCTATAACGCAATAGCCCCGAAGCTCACTGAATCACTGCTTTTGCCACTGCTGTCAAACGAGGTGGGAACATTCTCGTCCGGCGCGATACCCGCGCTTCTCGAGCGGGCTGAAAAATCTTCGGCTGTGCTTATAGGATGCGGTCTCGGACTCAATCTCCATACAAAAGAACTCGTCTCTGCGCTCGTGCAGAACTGTACAAAGCCCATGATTATAGACGCCGACGGCATAAATGCGCTCGCCGCAAATATAGATATACTGAAAAATATCAAAGCTCCCGTTATCCTCACTCCGCACCCCGGCGAGATGTCCCGCCTTACCGGCATGAGTATCGCCGATATCGAGCGCGACCGGGTGAATGTTGCCCGCCGCTTCGCCGATGAATACGGCGTTGTGCTCCTGCTCAAGGGCGCGAGCACGGTGATAGCCGGCGCGGGCAGGCGCGACGCGTATATCAATGTCACCGGCAATCAGGGCATGGCAAAGGGCGGCAGCGGAGATATGCTCTCCGGCATCATCCTTGCGCTCCTCGCTCAGGGCGTGTATCCGTTTGACGCGGCGGTGCTCGGCGCATATATCCACGGTGCCGCCGGAGATGCCGCGGCGCGCGAACTGTCGCTCTCGTCGATGCTCGCCTCCGACTGCATAGCCGCTCTGCCGCGTGTGCTGCGAACCCTGGAGAGGTAACGGGCAATTGGAGTGATAGCTTGAAACGAATTTTTCCGTTTATCTTAAGCTTGCTGCTTGTTTTGTCTCTTTTCGGATGCAAAAATGCACCCGCGAAAAACAGCAAAGACCGACCGCCGGATATCCCGACAGCATTCACAGCCGATTTGTATATCATAAACGGCGAGCGCGAGTATGAGGCGAAGTACGACCAGACCTCGCTCACCGAAGCCCTGCTCGAGTTCACTTCTCCGGCGACCGTGCGCGGATTGAAAGTGAAACTCAGCGGTTCGACCTGCACGTTCAACTACGGCAATCTGACTTTTTCGGCGGATCTCTCATCTCTGCCTCAGAGCGGGGTGGGCGAGCTGATAACAAAAACGCTCAAGACCTCGTCCGACACGGCGAATACACAGACCGTACATACGGGCGACGCGTGGGAGACGAGAGGCACTGTTTCGGGCGTGGATTTCACTCTGCGCCGCGGCGATAACGGCTTGCCGCAGAGCCTCGAAATACCGAAAGCTCTGCTGACCGCGGAGTTTCGCAATGTCTCACCCAAATAAAAAACAGGACATATAATGGACTGACTTGAAATTTTTGCTCCCCGAATAACAAGTTAATGTTTAATCGCGCTTTTGTCAGGCAAAAATACTCTTGCCGGACAATAAAAACGGAGAGTGATTAAAAATGACAGTAAAACGGGGAGATATATACTACGCTGATCTGAGTCCCGTCGTCGGCTCCGAGCAGGGCGGGATAAGACCCGTGCTGATAGTTCAGAACGATGTCGGCAACCGCTTCAGCCCGACGGTCATAGCCGCGGCGATAACCAGCCAGAAGTATAAGACCAACCTTCCCACTCATATAAGAGTCAATGCGGACGGCTGCGGACTTGCCAAGGATTCGATAGTTCTGCTCGAACAGGTGCGCACGCTCGACAAAAAGCGCCTGAAAGAAAAGATGGGCGCGCTTGGCGGCGCGGATATGGGTAGGGTGGATCAGGCTCTTTCCGTCAGCCTCGGAATCAGAGAAACGGACGTCTAACATAGAAACGGATATCGGCCGGGAGAGAACTTCTCTTCCGGCTCGCTTTCTCTGTGAATCAAATAAATCATCTGCCTTGCATTGGCACAAAACGGACAAAATCAACGCCGAGACTGAGGGGTTAGCCCGCGAAATCTGCACAACTTTATCGATATGCTCTTGTAGGGTGCGGCGACCTCGACGCACCGCTGCCGCGCAAGCGGCACGAAATTTCTGCAATATCGATTCTCTCACCGCTCCATTTTTCCCGTTTTTCAAATCCTTCTGCCGTCCCGCTGAAAATATTAAAAAAAGCTTCCCAAAACTTCAAAAAAAGTCAAAAAGGTATTGGAACTTTTGCCCAAATCTATTATAATATAATCTGTATGTACTATCATTTCTTCAATCGGAGAACTACAGGAGAGAAGTATGGGTAAATATTCCGTTTCACTCAAAAAAGTAGTGGAAGATAATTCGCTCGGGATACTTTATGCGCCAAAGCCCGTCGAGGATGTCTATGTCACTTCGCAGGATGTCAACCGCCCCGGACTTATGCTCGCAGGCTACAGCGCGTATTTCGATGCCGAGCGTATCCAGTTCCTCGGTCTCGCCGAGATGAACTATATTTCGAGCCTCGATGAGGATGCCGCCGCGGCGAGCATGGAGCGGCTGATGGCGACCGAGCCTGTCGCAGTTATTATCACCCGTTCGCTCGAGTGCCCGGATAAGCTGCGCGAATATGCGCAGAAATATTCCGTGCCGATCCTGACAAGCCCGGATTCCACTTCCGGCTGTATGTCAACTCTTATATCGTATCTGAGCGTCGAGCTCGCCCAGCGCATCACGCGTCACGGCGTGCTTGTCGAAGTCAGCGGCGAGGGTGTTTTGATCCTCGGCGACAGCGGCGTCGGCAAGAGTGAGACTGCCCTTGAGCTTATAAAGCGCGGTCACCGACTGATAGCGGACGATGCGGTCGAGATCCGACGTGTTTCCTCGAGAACGCTCGTCGGCAGTGCGCCGGATAATATACGCCACTTTATCGAGCTGCGCGGCGTCGGTATAATAAATGCCCGCAGGATATTCGGTATGGGCGCTGTCAAAATGACCGAGAAAATCGATATGGTCGTCCAGCTCGAGCCGTGGGATAACGAAAAGGTCTATGACCGCCTCGGTCTCGATAACGAGTATGTCGAGATACTCGGCATAAATATTCCGCTGACCGTCGTCCCCGTCAAACCCGGACGAAACCTTTCGATAATAATCGAAGCGGCGGCGATGAATAACAGGCAAAAGAAAATGGGCTATAATGCGGCGCGCGAGCTGCTGCATTCGCTCGGCATGACGGATGATATAGTTCCCGAGAAGAAGGAACTTGAGGTCTGGCATGATTTCTGATATAAAAAGACAGGGAGAGAGAAACTGTCCATCTGGAGGTAAAAAAATGTACAGAGTAGGAGTCGATCTCGGCGGCACGAATATCGTTGCCGGCGTCATCAATGAAGAAATGAAAATCATCGGCAGAGGCAAGCTCAAGACCAATTGCCCCCGCGAGGCGGAAGCCATTCTTGAAGATGTTGCCAAGGCTGTCGAGGCTGCTGTTATAGATGCGGGCATCACCATGAACGATGTCGTCAGCGTGGGTATCGGAACTCCCGGTTCGGTCAACAAGAAGAACGGCGTTATCGAATATGCCAACAACCTCGCTTTCGATAATGTTCCCGCGCGCGATATCCTTGAGTCGAGACTCAAGAAGACTATCTATCTCGACAACGACGCGAACTGCGCCGCACTCGGCGAAGCAAAGGCGGGCGCAGGCAAAGGAGTCAGCAACTTTGTCGCCATCACCCTCGGAACCGGAGTCGGCAGCGGCATTGTCATAGACGGCAAGCTTGTCACCGGCGTCAACGATGCCGCGGGCGAGATGGGTCATATGGTCATCGTCGCGGACGGCGAGCCCTGCACCTGCGGGCGCAGAGGCTGCTGGGAGAGCTATTCTTCCGCCACCGCGCTTATCCGCCAGACTAAGGACGCTATGCGCCACGATCCCTATACCGCCATGTGGGATCTCGTCGGCAACAACATCAGCCGCGTCAACGGCAGAACCTCTTTTGATGCCATGCGCGCAGGCGATGAGACCGCCAAAAAAGTCGTCAATCAGTATATATTCTATCTTGCAGTCGGCATAACGAATGTCGTCAATGCCCTTCAGCCCGACATGATCTGCATCGGCGGCGGCATCGGACATGAAAAAGAGAACCTGCTCGTCCCGCTGAGAAAGATGGTCGAGCGCGAGAGATACAGCATCCATGCAAAGGTTCAGACTCAGATAATCTCTGCCGAACTCGGCAACGACGCGGGACTCATCGGCGCCGCTCTGCTCGACAGATAAATAAACGCCGCCCGTGCGGCCGACATATTGGAGATATTATGAATAATATCGAAGCGTTGGAAAAATACGCCCTCTCGCTCGAATGCAGTGCCGAGCGCGGAGTGTCAATGAAAAATTATACGAGCTTTAAAGTCGGCGGACCTGCCGAGCTGTTCCTCTCTCCCGAGGATGCCGGGCAGACTGCCAAGCTTGTCCGCTTCTGCGAAAAAGAGGATATCCCGGTGTTCGTCCTCGGCAAGGGCAGCAATGTCCTCGTCAGCGACAGGGGCATAAAGGGCGCCGTTATATTCACCGGCAAGCAGTGCGGGATAACCGTGACCGATGAAAACACCGTTCGCGCCCAGAGTGGCGCGAGCCTCGCTCAGCTTTGCTCCTTTGCGCTCGAGAATTCGCTCTCGGGTCTCGAGTTTGCTTATGGCATACCCGGAACCGTCGGCGGCGCGGTGTTCATGAACGCCGGAGCTTACGGCGGCGAGATGAAGGATGTGCTCATAAACAGTGAATATGTTTCGCCCGACGGAACTGCCGGCGAGCTTGACAATGAGGCTATGCAGCTCTCTTATCGCCACAGCGCGTATGAGGACAGCGGTCTTGTTATAACCGCCGCCTCTGTCCGCCTGACTCCCGGCGACCCGGAGCAGATAAAAAATACCATGCACGATATAATTTCCCGCCGCAGGGATAAGCAGCCGCTCGAATACCCCAGCGCGGGCAGCACATTCAAGCGCCCCGAGGGTCATTTTGCGGGCGCGCTCATCGAACAGTGCGGACTTAAAGGCGTCAGCGTCGGCGGCGCGCAGGTCAGCGAGAAGCACGCGGGATTCATAATCAACCGCGGCGGTGCTTCCGCGTCCGATATCCTCAGCCTTATTAAGCACGTCCAGGCGCGCGTCAAGGCTCAGACCGGCGTAACGCTTGAAACGGAGATCAGACTTATCGGCTGACCGCACACCCTTTTTATAGGAGAAAATAAAATGGAGATCACCATCGTCACCGGACTGTCCGGTGCAGGAAAATCGAGAGTTGTTGATGCACTTGAAGACATAGGTTATTTCTGCGTGGATAATATGCCGCCGAAGCTTATGCCGACCTTCGCGCAGCTTCTGCTCAATTCCCGTGAAAAAAGAGAAAAAGTCGCCATTGTTACCGATATCCGCGTCGGCGCGTCGTTCGGCGATCTGTTCAACGCCATCGTCGAGCTCAAGGAGCTCAAGTGCGACACAAAGCTTCTGTTTATCGATGCCTCCGACGATGTGCTCATCCGCCGCTATAAAGAGACGCGGCGCAAGCACCCTCTGCTCGATAAATATAACGGCTCGATAAACGATGCCCTCGCCGCAGAGCGCAGCATTCTCGAACCTGCGAAGAGCATCGCCGACTATGTTATCGACAGCTCGCACATGACCCCGACCGATTGCAAGAACCGCATCTGCGAGATGTTTCTTGATAATCCCGGCAACGCTCTCAAAGTTCACTGTGTGTCCTTCGGCTTCAAATACGGCATCCCGAACGATTCCGATTTGATGTTTGATGTGCGCTGTCTGCCGAATCCTTTTTATGTCGAGGAGCTCAAGCAGCACACCGGGCTTGAAGCGCCCGTCAGGGACTATGTGCTCAAGTGGGACGAGGCGAGGGGACTCGAAGCGAAGCTCTGCGACCTGCTCGATTATCTTATCCCGCTTTATCGCAAAGAGGGCAAGAGCCAGCTGGTCATTTCCGTCGGCTGCACCGGCGGCAGACACCGCTCGGTCGTCTTTGCGGAATTATTGAAAGATCATCTTGAAAAAATCGGCTGCATCGCGACCGTTCAGCACCGCGATATGAAAAAATAGGAGGAAAAACCGTGTCGTTCTCATCGGATGTCAAGCAGGAACTCGCGCAGGTGCCTGTGCTTTCGGATTGCTGCGCACAGGCAAGAGCCTACGGAATGCTGCTCTTCGGCAGAATGTTTTCCGTCTCCGAGATATCCTTTGTCACCGAGAACGAGAATATCGCGAAGCTCTACTGCGATGTTATAAAAGAACTTTTTGATATAACGCCGTCCATGTCATCCGGCGTGTCGAAATACACGGTTTCCGTTGCCTGCGAAGCGGACAGAAAACGTATCCTCGAATTTTTCGGTCACAGCGAAAGCGACATATCTTTGCGCATCAACAGGGCGAATCTCCCTGAGGACTGCTGTTTCGGCGCATTTTTGCGAGGCGTTTTCATCGCCTGCGGAACGATAAGCTCGCCCGAGAAAAACTATCATCTTGAGTTTTCCGTCTCATATAAAAAGCTTTGCAACGATTTGATTCAGCTGCTTGACGAGGTCGGCTTCGCCCCGAAATATGTCAAGAGAAAGTCGAGCCATATCGTCTATTTCAAAGTCAGCGAGAAGATAGAGGAGTTCTTGACCCTCGTCGGCGCGATGAACTCGACGCTCGAGCTTATGGGAATCAAGATGCATAAAGATATGGTCAACCATGTCAACAGGCGCGTCAATTTTGAAAATGCCAATTTGAGCCGCACTGTCGATGCCGCGATAGTGCAGGTTGAAGCGATAGAAAAAATAGAAAGAACCGTCGGACTCGAGAGTCTGCCCGCGCCACTCGCCGAAATGGCGAAGCTGAGACGGGATAACCCCGAGGTGAGTCTGAGCGAGCTTGCGGATATGACAGATCCGCCGCTCACGCGCTCGGGCGTCAATCACAGGCTCAAACGCCTTGTTGAAATCGCCGGCGGCATAGGGGGCTGACCCCGCGGAGAAGAGCTATGTCATTTACACACCTTCATCTTCATACCGAGTATAGCCTGCTTGACGGCGCGTGCCGCATCGAGCAGCTTATGGACGAAGTGCAGCGCCTCGGTCAGACGAGCGTCGCCGTGACCGACCACGGCGTTATGTACGGCGTCATCGACTTTTACCGCGCGGCGAAAAAGCGCGGGATAAAGCCGATAATCGGCTGCGAGGTGTATATGGCGGCACGCACCCGCTTTGACAAAGTCTACGCCCTCGATTCCGAGCGCTATCATCTGATACTGCTCTGCGAAAATGAAACAGGATATAAGAATCTGATAAAGCTTGTGTCGGAGGGATTCGTCACGGGCTTTTATACAAAACCGCGAATAGACCGTGAGCTCCTCGAAAAATATCACGAGGGGCTTATTGCACTTTCTGCGTGCCTCGCGGGAGAAATTCCGCGCGCTCTGCTCAGCGGCGACTACGAGGGCGCAAAGAAAAAAGCACTCTGGTATCGCTCTGTCATGGGCGAAAATAACTTCTTTCTCGAGATTCAGGATCACGGTCTGCCCGAGCAGAGGCGTATAATCCCGATGCTCGCCCAGCTGTCGAGGGAGACGGAGATACCCCTTGTCGCCACGAACGATGTCCACTATATCTCCAAAGATGATGCCGAGATGCAGCAGGTGCTCATCTGCATCCAGACGAACCATACCCTCGGCGAGGATACGGGCATGGAGTTCCAGACGCAGGAGTTCTATTTAAAAAGCGAGCAGGAGATGCTCTCGCTCTTCCCGGAGTATCCCGATGCAGTTGAGCGGACTTCAGAGATAGCCAAGCGATGCAATGTCGAGTTCGAGTTCGGCAAAACAAAGCTGCCGCATTTCGAAGTGCCCGGGAATCAGGATCACTTTGAGTATCTTAAAAATATGGCGCAGGAGGGGATGCACCGCCGCTACGGCGAGAATATCCCCGAGAAGTATCAGAAGCGCCTCGACTATGAGCTCTCGGTCATCAGGCGTATGGGCTATGTCGACTATTATCTGATAGTCCACGATTTCATAAATCACGCGCGCAGCCGCAATATCCCCGTGGGTCCCGGCAGAGGCTCGGGAGCGGGCAGTATAACCGCCTACGCCATCGGCATAACCGGCATCGACCCGATGAAATACAGCCTGCTGTTCGAGCGCTTTCTCAATCCCGAGCGCGTCAGTATGCCCGATTTCGATGTCGATTTCTGCTACGAGCGCCGAAGCGAAGTTATAGATTATGTCATTGAAAAATACGGCTCCGACCATGTCGCTCAGATAGTGACCTTCGGCACCATGGCGGCGCGCGCCGCAGTGCGCGATGTCGGCAGGGTGCTCGGTATGCCGTATAACGATGTCGATACCGTTGCGAAGCTTATCCCGCGCGAGCTCGGCATAACGATAGACAAGGCGCTCAAATCGTCGGACCTCCGCGCGCTCTATGAAAACGACGAGAATGTCCGCAGACTTATCGACCTCTCGCGCAAAGTCGAGGGTATGCCGCGCCACGCCTCGACCCATGCGGCGGGCGTAGTTATAACCCGCGACACGGTCGAGAGTTATGTGCCCCTCGCGCGAAACGATGAATCGATAGTCACTCAGTTTACCATGACCACCCTCGAGGAACTCGGTCTTCTAAAGATAGATTTTCTCGGTCTGCGCACTTTGACAGTTATCGACTACGCAAAGCGCAGCATAAAAAAACGCATCCCGGATTTCTCAGAGGATATGATAGATTACGAGGACGAAGAAGTGTTCAAAATGCTCTCGTCCGGCAAAACGGAGGGCGTGTTCCAGTTTGAATCCGCGGGTATGCGAAGCGTGCTCATGGGTCTCAAACCGCAGAGCATAGAAGATTTGATAGCTGTTATCTCGCTTTATAGACCCGGTCCCATGGACTCGATACCCACATATATCGCGAACCGCCACGACCCGTCAAAAATACGTTACAAGACACCGATGCTCGAGGGTATACTCAAGGTCACCTACGGCTGTATGATCTATCAGGAGCAGGTCATGGAGATATTTCGCACCCTCGCGGGCTATTCCTACGGTCGCGCCGATATCGTCCGCCGCGCCATGTCGAAAAAGAAGCACGATGTCATGGAGCGCGAACGCCATAATTTCATATACGGACTCGTCAATGAGGACGGTACTGTCGAGTGCGAGGGCGCGGTGAAGCGCGGAGTCGACGAAAAAATTGCGAATGATATCTTCAACGATATGTCGTCGTTCGCGTCCTATGCGTTCAACAAATCCCATGCTGCCGCCTATGCATTTGTCGCCTACACAACCGCGTGGCTCAAGTGCCATTATCCCTGCGAGTTCATGGCGGCTCTCATCAGCAGCGTGCTCGACGATACGCCGAAAGTCGCGGAATATATCGCGGAGTGCTCACGCCTCGGTATCGAGGTCGTGCCGCCTCATGTCAATGTCAGCTCCGAGCGTTTCACGCCAAAGGACGGGAAGATATATTTCGGTCTGCTTGCCGTCAGAAATGTCGGCGCGGGCTTTATAAGAGAGATTGAACGCGAGCGCGAAACGGGCGGTGAGTTCAAATCCTTCTATTCGTTCTGCAAGCGTATGCAGGATAAGGAGTTCAACAAACGCGCGGTCGAGAGCCTCATAAAATGCGGTGCGCTCGACGGACTCGGCGCGAACCGCCGCCAGATGCTCTACGCTTTCCCGGAGATATCGGCTCAGCTTGAGAACGACCGCCGCCGCAATATCGACGGTCAGCTCGGCTTCTTCGATGCCGCCCCGAGCGAAGCGCCGCAGGGCGAATATAAAATGCCGACCCTCGAAGAGATGGACAAGCGCGAATTGCTCAGACTCGAAAAAGAGATGACCGGGCTCTACCTCATGAGCCACCCCATGGCGGAATATGAACAGCTCGCCGAACGCCTCGGCTGCGCTAATACGGCGGATCTCCGTAACGCCGATGAGGTCGGCGGCATATATAAAGATGAGTCGCGCGTTGATCTTCTCTGCATAATAACGAATGTCAGAAAAAAGATAACAAAAAATAACACCACAATGGCTTTTGTGACGGCGGAGGATGTGTTCGGCTCAATAGAAGTCATAGTGTTCCCGAAAATATATGAGCGTCAGACTCAGCTCTTTACCGAGGGCAATATAATTCTTATCCATGGCAGACTCAGCGTGCGCGAGGACGAGGAGGCGAAGCTCGTCTGCGAGTCGGCGGAGCCGTGTCCGCCTGCGGACGCGAAGAGAAAAGTCTCGGAGCAGGTGAGACAGGTTTCGAATACTGCCGCTCAGCCACAGAAAAAGAACGCGAAAACGCCCGGACTCTTCCTGCGTTTTGCGAGCGAAAACTGTCCCGAGATCGAGCGAGCCCGGAGAGTCCTCGACTTCTTTGACGGCAATAAGACGGTGTATTTCTACTATTGCGACACGAAAAAATATATCCGTCAGCCCTATTCGCACAGCGCGGATGTCAACGCGCCGATGCTCAAGGAGCTCAGGCGAATCCTAGGCGAAAATAACGTTATCTACATCGAGTGAGATGCAGTATTTTTTGCATCACAGAGTGTTGCGCCCGATAGGGGCAAATCGGTTTTGAAGCGAAGATTTTTCGCTTCAAAACTGCCGTGCACCCGAAAACGAGCAGATTTTTCGCCAGATGCGCCCGACAAGGCGCAGATATACGGGGTATTTCAAGCCTTGAGGGCGAAAAATGGCGGAAAATAAGCCGTTTTTCGGGCAATTTGACCCTGTCGGGTGCAACACTGGTGTTACAATCACGAAAAGACAAAAATAATGCGGGAAAAACCGAATTTTTAGCTTAATTTTGCAGAAAAAGTGTATTTTTATTTGACTTTGATTTGGTAAAAGTGTATTATATAAAAACAGTGTTTACTAATTAACAGGAATAAGATCATAAACAACGACGGAGGAATGACGATGAAGAGCATAGCAGTGCTTACAAGCGGCGGAGACTCGCCGGGCATGAATCCCGCTGTACGCGCAGTCGTGCGTACGGCCTGTCAGAGAGGTATCAAAGTTTACGGTATTGACAGAGGATACACCGGACTTATAAAAGGCGATATACATGAGATGAACCTCCGCTCCGTGTCCGATATAATCACGAGAGGCGGCACGATTCTCTATTCCGCAAGATGCCCCGAGTTCAAAACCGAAGATGGACTTCAGAAAGCCGTTGCAACCTGTAAAAAGTTCGGCATCGACGGCATGGTCATCATCGGCGGCGACGGCTCGTTCAGGGGCGCAAGGGATCTTTCTCTGCGCGGCATTCCGTGCATCGGACTGCCCGGAACTATTGACAATGATATCGCTTGCACCGATTATACAATAGGTTATGACACCTGCCTTAACACCATTGTTCAGATGGTCGACCGTATCCGTGACACCTCCGAGTCTCATGACCGTTGCGCGGTTGTCGAGGTCATGGGACGCGGCGCAGGTTATCTCGCACTTGAATCAGGCATCGCTGTCGGCGCAACGTCGATAATCGTGCCCGAGGTCGAGTACGATATCGAGCGCGATGTTATCGCGCGCATCCGCGAGTTCCAGAAGACCGGCAAGAAGCACTTTATAGTTATCGTTGCCGAGGGTGTCGGCGGAACCGCTGAGATAGCAAAGAAAATCCAAGCCGAGACCGGCGTCGAGTCGAGAGCTACTATTCTCGGTCATGTCCAGCGCGGTGGTTCGCCGACTGCGAGAGACAGGATAATGGCAAGCCAGATGGGCTCGCGCGCCGTTGACCTGCTCACCCAGGGCATAGGCAACAGAGTTGTCGGCATAAAGGACAACAAGATAGTCGATTTCGATATCTTCGAGGCTCTCAAAATGACCAAGACCATAGATATGAAAGACTATGAGCTTGCGCACGAAATTTCCATATAAAGGTGTAATATGAGCATAGAAAAACTGATTTCTTTAAGACAGCAGATAATCAAAAAAGACTTCAGTCGTATGAATGATATGCAGCTTGAAGCGGTCCTTACTACCAAAGGACCGCTTTTGGTACTTGCGGGAGCGGGCAGCGGAAAGACCACCGTGCTCGTCAACCGTATCGTAAACCTTGTCAAATACGGCGAGGCTTATTATTCCTCTGACTTTTCCCGCCCGATACGCGAGGGCGACGAGGCGCTGCTTGAAAACTATCTCGCAGGCGATACGAGTCTTTTTGAGGCGGAGGATCTTCTGAGCGTCCATCCCGCGAAACCGTGGCAGATTCTCGCGATAACTTTCACCAATAAAGCCGCAGGCGAGCTCAAAGAGCGAATCTGCAAGGCTCTCGGCGAAGACGGCAACGATGTTTGGGCGAGCACATTCCACTCGACCTGCGCCAAGATTCTGCGCCGCCACGCCGATGAGATAGGTTATACGCACAATTTCACTATCTACGACTCCGACGACTCCAAACGCGCCGCCAAGGAGTGCATAAAGCGCCTCGGATATGACGAGAAGATGATTCCCGTCAAGTCCGTTCTCGCCGAGATAAGCCGCGCCAAGGACGAGCTGATTACCCCCGCCGAGTTCATTTCGACGAATCAGGCGGATATACGCCTGAAGAAGATAGGCGAAGTCTATGAGGAATATCAGAAGTTCCTCAAGGCGGCGGACGCCATGGACTTTGACGATTTGATAGTCAATATGGTGAAGCTCCTCAAAACGAACAAGGAGACCCGCGAATACTATCAGAACCGCTTCAAATACATAATGGTCGATGAGTATCAGGATACGAACCACGCGCAATATGTGCTCACAGCGCTGCTCGCGGCGGGGCACGAGAATATCTGCGTCGTCGGCGATGACGATCAGAGCATCTATCGCTTCCGCGGCGCAACTATCGAAAACATCCTGAGCTTTGAAAAGCAGTATAAAAACGCAAAGGTCATCCGCCTCGAGCAGAACTACCGTTCGACTCAGACGATACTCGACGCCGCCAACGCCGTTATCGCGAACAACGAACAGCGAAAGGGCAAAAATCTTTGGACGGATAACGGACAGGGCGCGAAAATCGAGTTCTATGTCGCCGAGGACGAGATGGCGGAGAGCCGCCACGTTGCCGATACGATCGTCTCTAATGTCGCCGATGGCGAGGAATGGAACGACCACGCGGTGCTCTACAGAATGAACGCGCAGTCGAACCTTATCGAGCAGTCGTTCATCAGAAGTGGCATACCGTACAGAATGATAGGCGGTCACAGATTCTATGACCGCAAAGAGATAAAAGACGCCATGGCGTATCTCTATGTCGTCAACAACACGGCGGATGAGATAAGGCTCAGAAGAATAATCAACGAGCCCAAGCGCGGAATCGGCGAGACTTCGCTCAATGCTGTTTTTGAAATAGCGAACGGGCTCGGCGTTGAACCGTTCGAGGTCATACGCTCGGCGGATCAGTATGCGAAGCTTTCGCGCGCTGCTTCAAAGCTCATTGCGTTTGGCAAGCTCATCGACTCGTTCCGCGAGAAAATGGAGGTCATGCCCCTCGCCGATCTGCTCGGCGTGATACTTGACGAGACGGGCTATACGCTCTCGCTCGCCAACGAGCCCGAAAAATATCAGGAGCGCGTGGCGAACCTGGCGGAGCTCGGTAACAACATACGCCGCTACTGCGAGGAGAACCCCGAGGGCGACCTCAACGGCTTCCTGCAGGAGACCGCGCTGCTCACGGATATAGATAACTACAACGCCCAGACCCAGGCGGTCGTTATGATGACGATACATTCCGCCAAGGGACTCGAATTCCCGAATGTGTTTATAGTCGGCATGGAGGAGGGGATATTCCCCGGAATGCAGACGATACTCTATGAGCCGGAGAATATCGAGGAGGAGCGCAGACTCGCCTATGTCGCGATAACTCGCGCGAAGAAAAAGCTTTATATTTCCAGCGCAACAACGCGAATGCTCTACGGTATGACGAACCGCAACCGCCCGTCGAGATTTGTTGAAGAGATACCCGAAGAACTGCTCGACAAGAAAGGCGCAAGACCGATGTCTTATCAGACTCACGGAATTCCGCAGCAGCGTTCCGCAGGACAGGGGAGCGCGTCAAGAGGATTTTCAAAGCCCTCCGCGCAGTCGCCCGCAAGAGTGTCGAATTCAATCCCGTCGAAGCCCGCTTACAGCTTCTCCGCTTCGTCCGGTTTCTCCGGCGCGGGCGCGAAGAAGCCCGCCGCCGCGGCGCAGAGTTATTCCGTCGGCGAGACGGTCAAGCATAAAGCATACGGCACTGGCGTGATACTAAGTATGCAGAAAATGGCGAATGATACCATGCTCGAAATAGCCTTCGAAAAGGTCGGCACAAAGAAAATAATGGCGAACTACGCCAAGCTCGAAAAAGTATAATAGAAACCCGGTCAGTGCGTTTGATTTTGCACCGACCGGGTTCGTTTTATATCCACTGAATGTGAGCCAAAGCAAAACAGCCGCAGCAAAACAAATCGCTGCGGCTGACTTTATATGTTTTTTACTCGCTGATCTTTCTGACTGTCTCCATGACATAGTCGCCGAACTCGCTGCAGGTGCAGCCGTCCTCGCGGCCTGTGATTTTGAGCTTCTTGTCCTCATACATGCAGATGTCGAGCGCCCTTTCAAGCAGATCGGCTTTTTCCTGCTCGCCGATGTGGGAGAGGAGCATCACGCTCGCTCTGAGCATCGAGCAGGGATCGGCGTACTGCGCTCTGCCCTCGCGAACCATTCTCGGAGCCGAGCCGTGGATAGCCTCGAACATCGCGTAACGCTTGCCGATGTTTGCGCTGCCGGCCGTGCCGACGCCGCCCTGGAA
>DJQG01000109.1:22942-29356 GCA_002438685.1 Ruminococcaceae bacterium UBA6392
TTGAAGTCGCGGCGGCGCTTCTCGTCGATGAGTTTCGCCGTGGTGATGTCGATGTACCACTCGTCGGTCACGATGTCGGGATATTCTTCGCCGACTTTTTTGCAGAGGTTGAGGAACTTGCCGTCCGTGGTCTTGATGACATTTGCCTTTGTGATTATCGAAACGCGACCCTTGTTGTTGCGGTGCGCGTAGTCATATGCGAGTCTTGCGATTCTGTCGCAGCCCTCTGAGGTCGTCACGACGAAGTCGAGCGCGAGGTCGTCGGTAACATTGACGCCCATCGAGCCGACGGCATATGCGCCCTCGGTGTTCTCGCGGAAGAAAGTCCAGTCAATGCCCTGCTCGGGAACCTTGACAGGGCGGAGGTTCGCAAACAGATCGAGAGCCTTTCTCATCGCAACGTTTGCGCTCTCGATGTTCGGCCACGGATCGCCCGCCTGCGGGGTAGTGGTCGGACCCTTGAGGATAACGTGGCAGCTCTTGAGCTCTTCGAGCACGTCGTCGGGGATAGCCTTGTTTGCCTTGACGCGGTTTTCGATGGTCAGTCCGTCGATTACCTTGAACTCAATCTTGCCTGCCTTAACTTTATCGTCAAGCAGATATTCGAGAACTCTTGCGGATTCCTTGGTGATGACCGGACCGATGCCGTCGCCGCCGCAGACGCCGATGATGATCTTGTCGAGCGACTTGAAGTCGATGAAATCGCCCTGAGCCTTTATTTTGTCCGAACGGTCGCTCTGAGCGCGGATGAGAGCCTCAAATTTTTCGACGGCGTTCTTGACCTGTGCCTCTGTCATGTTTATCTTCCTCTCTTATTTGTGTGATTCTCTTGTGTAGTTGAGCAGACCGCCTGCGAGGATTATATCCTTCTGCCTGCCGGAGAAGCTGTAGCAGAGCTTGTAGCTCTCGCCCTTTGTCTCGTTTTTAAGAACAGCCTCGCCGCCGTTTTCGATGGTCTCTCTGATGCCGTCGAGCGCGAGCTTGTCGCCCTTCTCGATGCGGTCATAGTCGGCGGGATCGGCGAATGTGAACGGCACGATGCCGGCGTTTATGAGGTTCGCCTGATGTATGCGCGCAAAGGATTTTGTGATAACGCTCTTTATGCCGAGATACAGCGGAACAAGAGCCGCGTGCTCTCTAGAAGAGCCCTGACCGTAGTTGCTGCCGCCGATGATGATTCCCTTGCCTGCCTGCTTGCAGTGCTCGGCAAAGTTCTCGTCGCACTGCTTGAAGCAGAAGTTCGACAGGAACGGTACGTTCGAGCGGTAGGGGAGAATCTTTGCGCCTGCGGGCATAATGTGGTCGGTTGTGATGTTGTCGCCGACCTTGAGAACAACTTCTGCCTCGATGCTCTCGGGCAGTGCGTCGCCGTTGGGGACGGGCTTGATGTTCGGACCGTAGACTATCTCAAGATTTTTAGCCTCTTCCGGAGAAGCGGGCTTGTCGATAAGATTGTCGTTTATTTCAAAGTGATCGGGCATTGTGATGTGCGGCGCCTCGCCGAGGGTTCTCGGGTCGGTCAGCACGCCCGTGAGGGCGGAAGCAGCGGCGACCTCGGGGCTGACGAGATAAACGCCTGCGTCGGCAGTGCCGGAGCGTCCCTCAAAGTTGCGGTTAAAGGTACGCAGGGAGACAGCGCCGGAGTTCGGGGACTGACCCATGCCGATGCACGGACCGCACGCGCACTCAAGCAGTCTTGCACCCGCGCCGAGGATATCGGAGAGTGCGCCGTCATCGGAGAGCATTCTGAGAACCTGCATCGAGCCGGGGGAGATTGTGAGGCTGACGCTCGGAGCGACGCGCTTGCCCTTGAGGATAGCCGCCACCTTGAGCATATCGTAGAGCGAGGAGTTCGTGCAGGAGCCGATGCAGACCTGGTCGATCTTTATCTCGCCGATTTCGGAAACTTTCTTGACGTTGTCGGGCATGTGGGGCATTGCTGCGAGGGGCTCGAGGGTGCTGAGATCTATGTCGATAACCTCGTCATAGACTGCGTCGTCGTCCGCCTTGACCTCGACCCAATCCTGCTCTCTGCCCTGAGCGGCGAGGAAAGCCTTCGTCACTTCGTCGGAGGGGAAAACAGAGGTCGTTGCGCCGAGCTCCGTGCCCATGTTGGTTATTGTTGCGCGCTCGGGGACGGAAAGAGTCTTGACTCCGTCCCCACCGTATTCGATTATCTTGCCCACGCCGCCCTTGACGGACATGATGCGCAGAACTTCGAGGATTATATCTTTCGCGCTGACCCACGGCGAAAGCGCGCCGTGCAGGTTTATGCGCGTCATCTTGGGCATAGTTATGTAGTATGCGCCGCCGCCCATTGCAACTGCGACGTCGAGTCCGCCTGCGCCGAACGAGAGCATGCCGATGCCGCCGCCGGTCGGGGTGTGGCTGTCCGAGCCGATAAGCGTCTTGCCGGGGATGCCGAAGCGCTCAAGATGCACCTGATGGCAGATGCCGTTGCCGGGGCGTGAAAAAAGCAGTCCTCTCTTTTTCGCGGCGCTCCTGATGAATCTGTGGTCGTCCGCGTTTTCAAAGCCGGTCTGCAAAGTGTTGTGGTCAATGTATGCGACCGAAAGTTCGGTCTTTACTCTCTCGACTCCCATAGCCTCGAATTCAAGGTATGCCATGGTGCCTGTGGCGTCCTGAGTGAGAGTCTGATCGATCCTCAGACCGATCTCGCTGCCAACGGTCATGTCGCCGCTGAGCAGGTGGCTTTTTATAAGCTTTTGTGCAATAGTGCTGCCCACTTGTATCCCTCCGTATAAAAATAAAATTACCTTTAAATTTTATTGCAATCCGCGGATTTTGTCAAGGTGCGCCGCGCCAAATATATACCTGTATATATTACATTTTATAGGTGAAATTGATATATGACGATTTTTCTGTTGCCCGAAAGCTTTCTGCGTGGTATAATTAAATGTAATCTGCCGCAGTGCGCTGTGATAGGGTTGAATTATCAAAAGTTATTCGGGCATACTGTTTGTCGGGAGTGAATTCGATGAACAGAAAAAAACACGAAGAACAAAAAGACAGCATACTGGAGCCTGTCGCGCCGACCCCGAGCGTCAGCGAAGAGGACGGAGATTCATCCGACAGCACGGACAGGGAGCTTCGCCAGATAGTCGAAACAGGCTCGATAACCGTTGACAAGCGCGGGCATTATATCCACTGCCTGACGGTTATCGGTCAGATAGAGGGTCACTATGTCCTGCCGGCGCAGAACAAAACTACAAAATACGAGCATGTCATTCCACAGCTCGTTGCGATAGAAGAGAGCCGCGATATCGAAGGCTTGCTCATAATCCTCAACACCGTCGGCGGCGATATCGAGGCGGGACTCGCGATAGCGGAGCTTATAGCCGGAATGAAAACGCCGACCGTGTCCCTCGTCCTCGGCGGCGGACATTCGATAGGCGTGCCGCTTGCGGCTTCGAGCGCGTATTCGTTTATCGCGCCGAGCGCCACCATGACCGTCCACCCGGTCAGAATGACGGGACTTGTCCTGGGTGTGCCACAGACTATGTCCTATTTTGAGCAGATGCAGGAGCGTATAGTGAGATTTGTCGCCGATAATTCGCGCATCTCCGCCGACCGCTTCCGCTCGCTTATGCTCGCAACGGGTCAGCTTGTCATGGATGTCGGCACCGTGCTCGACGGCGAGGCGGCGGTCGAAGAGGGGCTTATAGATTCCCTCGGTTCTCTCTCCGATGCCCTCGATAAGCTCTGCGATATGATCGAGGAGCGGAGCGAAAAGAAGGGGGAGAACGGGTGATGCTCTACACAATTGTTTCTCCCGCCGAGATTTTTATGCAGCCGCCCGCGGATATCTGCGAGCATCAGACTCCGTTCGGCTGCGTGATGTGTTCAAGGACAGAAAAAGGCGAGGTCGTTGAAAGACTTGTGACGACCGATCCGTTTGAATATCTGAAACCGTGTTATTCACCCGGCGCTTTATATTCCGCCGGAAAAATAGAAAAGGGGTAATAGATCATGGAAATACTCAAGGCAATACTGCTCGGCTTTCTGCAGGGCGTGACCGAATTCCTGCCCATCTCATCGAGCGGGCATCTCTCGGTCTTTCAGCACTTCTTCGGCAATGTCGGCGGCACAAGCTCGCTGCTGTTCACGGTGCTGTTACATATGGGCACTCTGATAGCCGTGTTCGTCGTTTATTACAAGACCATATGGGGTCTCATCGTTGAATTTTTCAAAACTATAAAAGATATATTTACCGGCAAGTTCAAGTGGAGCGAGATGAACGAGAACAGACGCATGCTCTTCATGTTCGTTATCTCCTGCGTGCCGCTGCTGTTCCTGCTCATTCCCGTCGGCGACGACAGACGCATCATGGATGTTCTAGGCGGTCTTGCCGATGACAATGATATATTTGTCGAGGGCGTCTGCTTCCTCGTCACCGCAGCGCTCCTGCTCGTCGGCTCCTGGCGCGCAAAGAAAGTCAAGGCGCGTCCCCAGATAGGCACTAAATCTGCGTTTGCCGTTGGCGTGGCTCAGGCTTTTGCTGCCGGATTCCCCGGCATCTCGCGCTCCGGCTCGACCATCTCGACCGGTATGTTTTGCGGCGTTTCGAAAGAGTATATGGTTCGCTATTCGTTCATCCTCGGCATTCCGGCTATTCTTGCCGCCAATGTTATGGAGATAAAAGATGCCGTAGCCCTCGGCGAGCAGATAGATATCCTGCCTGTTGTTATAGGCGTTGTCACCGCCGCAGTCGTCGGCTTTGCCGCGATAAAGGCACTCGAGTGGCTCGTCAAGATTGATAAGTTCAAAATTTTCGGTTACTACTGCCTTGTCCTCGGCGTTGTCGTTATCATCGCCGGCATAGTTGAAAAGGTCAGATAAGTTCGTTCAAATTTCTAAGGAGGGCCTTAATGGCTGCGAAAAAGACTGCGGCAAAGTCAACGGCCGCTAAGAAGAAAAAAACAACAACCACAACGCCCCAAAAAGCCCCGGCTTCAAAGCCTGCGGCTATAAAAGAGCCTGTTGAGCAGACTCTCGAGCAGCAGTCCTCGCGCCGCCAGAAAGCGGCTATCGCGCTCATGGCTGTCGCGGCTCTGCTCATAGCCATGGCGTTCATCGAGGGCGAGAGCGCGTGGCGCGCCGTGCATAATTTTATGTTCGGCGTGTTCGGCACGTGTACATATATCTGGCCCGTCATGCTCATCTATGTCTCGGTCATGCTCGCCATGAACAAGACGTTCGGCTCGATATCGTCGAATCTTATCGGCGTCGGGATATCAATATTGCTGCTGTGCTCGGCGATACATATTTTCTCGAATCCGTCGGAATATTTTTCGCTCATGACTCTCGGCGATCAGATAAAGACCGCGTGGAGGGATTATGACACATTCCCGAGTGCGGGCGCGCTCGGTGCGCTTGTCGGCGGACTGCTTGCCAAAATGGCGGGCAAGGTCGGCGCGGCAATAATCAATATTATCTTGCTGATAGTCAGTATAATGTTCCTTACCGGACTCACTCTGTCCCGCCTCGGTATGTCTATCGCCAAGCCCATAAAGCGCATGAGCGAGGACACAAACGAACGCCTTGAGCGCGGAGCTCAGCGCGTCAGGGACGAGCAGGAGAGAGCGCCGTCGAGAGACAAGCGTAGGGAGAAAAAAGCGGAGGAACCCTATGTCAGCCCCCGTCCGTTCCCCGTGCCGCCTCTGCCGACCGATGCGCCCGCAGCAACTGCAAAGAGCCGCAAAAAATCCGCCGCCGATGAAGGCCCCGAGCCCACTGTATTCCCGCGCAAACCGGTTCAGACCGATGTCGGCATCGATGATATAGTCAACCGCGTCAACGCCGCTTCGGCGACCGCGAAAATAGCTGAGGGCGTGTCAAAGGCCGCTGCCGTTGTGGACGGCAGACCCGCCTGCGTGCCGCCTCTGCCGACCGAGAGCGCGAAAGATGAGCTTGAAGTGCTCGATATAAGCAAGAAGCCCGCCGAGCCGGAGAAGCCGAAGACGAAAGAGCCGGAACTCCCGCCCGTCAAAGAGCCCGATCCCGTGCCCGATGTGCCGGATGAGGACGAGGATGAGCCTGTTATCGAGAATCGGTCGACTTATCGCAAGCCGCCGATAACCTGCCTCAAAGAGCCTATCCACGACGGCAACGACAATTTCTCCGATGAGCTCAAGTCCAACGCGCAGAAGCTGCTCGACACGCTCGAAAGCTTCAATGTCCATGCAAAGATAACTGAGATAAGCCGCGGTCCGTCCGTCACGAGATACGAGCTTCAGCCGGACGCGGGCGTCAGAATAAATAAGATAACCAACCTTGCGGATGATATAGCCCTGCGCCTTGCCGCGTCGGGAATAAGAATCGAAGCGCCTATTCCGAACAAGGCGGCGATAGGCATCGAGGTGCCCAACAAGCTGCGCTCGATGGTCTATATGC
>DJQG01000109.1:29363-32018 GCA_002438685.1 Ruminococcaceae bacterium UBA6392
TGCGCGAGATAATCGAAACTCCGCAGTTCAAGAACGCCCAGAGCAAGCTCAATGTCGTCCTCGGCAAGGATATCGCGGGCAACGCCGTCTGCGCCGACCTCGCGAAGATGCCGCATCTGCTCATAGCGGGTACTACGGGTTCCGGTAAATCCGTGTGCCTGAACACAATGATAGTCAGCATTCTCTATAACGCGACCCCCGACGAAGTGAAGCTTCTTATGATAGACCCCAAGCAGGTCGAGTTTACGGTCTATAACGGCATCGCGCATCTCGCCGTGCCCGTCGTGTCCGATCCGCGCAAGGCTTCGGGCGCTCTGACATGGGCGGTCAATGAGATGGAGAACAGATATAAGATACTCTCCGAGAAGAATGTCCGCGATATAAGGGGATATAACAAGTTAGCCGAGCGCGATAAGTCGCTGCGCCCGATGCATCAGATAGTTATTTTCATCGATGAGCTTGCCGATCTTATGATGGTCGCGCCCAACGAAGTTGAGGATGCGATATGCCGCCTCGCTCAGAAAGCGCGTGCCGCAGGTATGCACCTTGTCATAGCGACTCAGCGTCCCTCTGTCGATGTTATCACGGGTATTATCAAAGCGAATATCCCCAGCCGTATCGCGCTCTCCGTTTCTTCGTCGGTCGATTCGAGAACGATACTCGATATGTCCGGCGCGGAGAAGCTTATCGGCAACGGCGATATGCTCTTCAGCCCCATCGGCGCAAACAAACCTATCCGTATCCAGGGCTGCTTCATCTCCGACGAAGAGGTCGAGGATGTTGCCGACTTCATCAAGCACAACGCCGAGGCGGAGTACGATGAGGGCATTATGGACGAGATAAACAGGCAGGCGGCAATAGCAGGTTCGAGTAAGAAGAACAGCGCCGCGGGCGGCGATGACGGCGAAGAGCCAGGCGATGAGATGTTCCCGAACGCCGTCGAGGTCGTGCTCGATGCAAAAATGGCTTCAACAACTCTTCTCCAGCGCAAATTGAAGCTCGGTTATGCCCGCGCCGCAAGGCTTATGGACGAGCTCGAGAGCAAGGGCATCATCGGACCGTTCGAGGGCAGTAAGCCCCGTCAGGTGCTTATAACCAAACAGCAGTGGATGGAAAAATGCGCCCTGTCGGATGCTCCCGCAGACGACGAGACCTGATCGGAGGAAATATGGCAAATCAGAGAAAAAGCGGCTCCGCCGCACAGAGCAAGCGCACGAAGATAATCGTCACCGCAGTCGTGATTGCCGTCGCGCTGCTGATAACCTTCGCGCCCTATATGAATCTCCCGTTCGATATCCCCACATGGAGCGAACTGCTCTCGGGCGACGAGCAGACGATACAGAGCGGCGACGCACTCAGCCGGCCGTTTACCGTCCATGTCATAGATGTCGGTCAGGGCGACAGCATTTTAATCAAAAGCGGCGACCATGCTATGCTTATAGACGCGGGTGAGCGCGGCAACGATCAGACGATACTCGATTATCTCAAGGCGAACTCCGTTGAAAAGCTTGATTACATAGTCGCCACCCATCCTCATTCCGACCATATCGGCAGTATGCCCAAGGTCATCGAGGGGATAAAGGTCGATAATGTTATCATGCCAAAGCTCCCGAACTCCCTTGTTCCCACAACTTCGATATATCAGAAGCTCATAAAGGCCATTAAAGCCTCCGGAGCTAAAGTTATCTCCGCAAAGGCGGGCGATACATATACCCTCGGCGACGCAAAAATTACTATAGTCGGACCAGTCGGCACTCCCGAGGATCTCAACAACGCCTCAGTCGTTATGAAGGTTGTCTACGGCAAGAATTCGTTCCTCTTTACGGGCGATGCCGAGGAGAAGAGCGAGAAGAAGATTCTCGCAAACGGCGCGGATATCAAAGCCGATGTTTTGAAGCTCGGTCATCACGGCAGCAGCACGTCGACAAGCGAGGAGTTCCTCAAGGTCGTTTCTCCGTCGCTCGCGCTCATCTCCTGCGGCAAGGATAACGACTACGGTCACCCGCACAAGGAGACTATAGAGAAGCTCGAGAAATATAATATCCCGTATGAGCGCACGGATATAAAAGGCACGATAGTTGTCGGCTCGGACGGCGAGCATCTTTCAACGGCTTTCCCGGATAACAAGACCGCTGAGAAGTAAAAAAGGAGGCGGAACAATGGAATATTACGCCATCGACCGTATCGAAGGAAACTACGCAGTCTGTGAAAAAGACGGCGAAACAATGGTAAATATCAGCTGCGCTCTGCTCCCTGACGGAGCGGGTGAGGGCAATGTCCTGCGCCGCCTGTCGGACGGTTCGTTCGTGCTCGACCGCGAGGAAGAGAAACGCCGCCGCAAAGCAGCTCTCGAACTTATGGACGGTCTGTTTGATGAATAATTTCCCCATTAATTTTAGCGGGGTGTTTGTAAGATATAAAAACGATCTATGGTTCATGGGTCGTTTTTTTATTGCCGCAAGGTGTATAAAAAGTGCGTCGTTTATCAATTCGGTAAACTTGGATTTGTAGGTATAAATATCGATGACAAACGACTATCATAATATTACAAATCAGCACAATCGTGTAGGGGCGGATACCATCCGCCCGCGAAATTTGCTCAATCTTATTGCCGCGTATTTTGTAGGGTGCGGCGACCTCGACGCACCGCTGCCG
>DJQG01000069.1:0-17938 GCA_002438685.1 Ruminococcaceae bacterium UBA6392
TTTTCGCCGTGACCTTTGACGAAAACTTTGCGAGAGCGACCGGAACGAAAGCCGGGCTTTACAATCTGTTGATTGCTATCGTTGTTGCAGTTATCATCGTGCTTGCTATGAACCTTGTCGGCTCGCTGCTGATTTCTGCGCTGGTGATTTTCCCAGCGCTGTCCGCTATGCGAATATTTAAGAGCTTCCGCAGCGTGACCATTTGCGCCGCAGCTCTGTCGGTTGCGTGTTCGCTTATCGGCATTCTGGCATCAATCCTTGCCGGTACGCCTGTAGGCTCGACAATCGTTGCCGTTCAGATCGGCGCATTTGGCTTGACTTGGATTATAGGCGCAATTATTGGAGGTGTGAGAAAATGAAAAAGCTGTTTTGCTTGGTACTGACTGTTTTGATGATTGTATCGCTTGCCGCCTGCGGAAGTAAGAAAGATAAAGCCACAACCGATAATCAGACACTGAATTCATCTGTTTTACAAAATCAACCAACGGAAGAGGAATTGGAATCTGCACCTACTATCTCCAAGCCTGCACAAAGCGCAGACGGTATTGATGTTGATCTGACAAAGCTCAGCAGCACAATGGTATATTCAGAGGTTTACAACATGATGGTCAACCCAAATGCCTATATTGGGAAAACAGTTCGAATGCGTGGACAATTCTGCGTTTATTACGGAATGAATCCCGACGGAAGCGAAAATACAAATCAGTTATATTTCGCTTGTCTGATATCAGACGCTACCGCTTGTTGTTCACAAGGAATAGAATTTCTTTTATCCGGTAATCGCGCTTATCCTGATGATTACCCTGAAATGTATTCGGAAATAACCGTAATCGGAACCTTTGAAACATATATGGAAAACGGCGGTCGATATTGCCGACTTTCAAATGCAGTGCTCAAAGATTAAGAAAATGAACAACAATTGCTCGTTTGCGCGCGATTGTTGTTCATTTTTCTCTTTTTCTTTTTGGCAAATCAGGAAGTAGAAAATCAACCTCAAAATTTGCAACTTCTTTGCCATCTTCAAAAAATTTTTTGTCATTTTTCTTCTTTCTTCCTTTTCAGACAAAAAATTGTAACAGTTTTTGCGCGGAGTTGATACGATTGTGGGCGGCTGATAGTTAATACGATTTCCTATTTTGACGGTTGATACGATTTTTTATTTTTCTTTCTTTTAATAGCGCGAAAGAAAAAAGAAGAGCCGAAAGCCCTTATGTATCAAGGCTTTCGGCTTTGGCGGAGAGCAAGGGATTCGAACCCTCGAAACGCTTTTGACGTTTACACGATTTCCAATCGTGCTCCTTCGACCAGCTCGGACAACTCTCCGTATCTGCAATCAAATGCTCGTATATTATATATGACCGCGCCGCAAAAATCAAGTCTTTTTTCAAAAATCCTGAACTTTTTATTTTTGCACTCCCCGCTTGTCGAATAAACCTGTGTTTGCGTGGAATCAATATAATATGTAAATCAGCAAATTTTACCTGTTTTTTACTCTACCTGTATTGAACCCGGAGATGAAATATAATATAATGGATTTGATTAATATAAAATGGAATGAAGGGATATCCATGAGAAAGACGAAGATAGTATGCACGATAGGGCCCGCCAGCAGCGACCCGAAAGTATTCACCGAAATGTGCAAAGCGGGTCTCAATGTTGCGAGGCTCAACTTCTCACACGGCACCCATCCGGAGCAGCTTGAAAAGCTAAATATGGTAAAAAAAGTCCGTGAGGAGCTCAATCTCCCTATAGCGATAATGCTCGACACAAAGGGTCCGGAATACAGAATCAAGACCTTTGAAAACGGCAAAATTCATCTCAACGACGGCGACGAATTCTCGTTCACCACAGAAGATATAGTCGGCGATCAGAGCCGCGTCAGCGTGACCTATGCGGGACTTGTTGACGATATTTCAATCGGCGACCGCATACTCGTCAACAACGGGCTTGTGATTTTTGAGGTAATCGGAAAGACCGATACAGATGTAAAATGCAAGGTCATAGCGGGCGGCGAGCTTTCGAACAGGAAGAGCATGAGCTTTCCGAACAAGGTGCTCAATCAGGTTTATCTCAGCGAGCAGGACAAGGACGATCTGCTGTTCGGTATTCAGAACAATGTTGACTACATCGCGGCATCGTTTGTCTCATGCAGGCAGGATCTCATAGACCTCAAGGAGTTTCTCCACGCGAACGGCGGCGACGGCATAGACATAATCGCAAAAATCGAGAACCGCACGGGAATAGACAACATCGAAGAGATATGCGAAGAGTGCGACGGAATAATGATAGGCCGCGGCGACCTCGGCGTTGAAGTTCCCTTCACCGAGCTTCCCGCGCTGCAGAAATATATAATCACAAAATGCCGCCTGCTCGGCAAGCGTGTTATCACGGCGACTGAGATGCTCGAATCAATGATAACCAATCCCCGCCCGACAAGAGCGGAAATTTCCGACGTTGCAAATGCTGTCTACGACGGTACGAGCGCGGTCATGCTCTCCGGCGAATCCGCCGCGGGCAAATATCCTGTCGAGACAGTCCGCACAATGGCAGAGATAGTCGAAGAGACGGAGAAGCACATCCATTACGCCAAGCGTTTCCGCAACAATGATTTCAAGATAAAGAACCGCGTCGACGCAATATCGCACGCGATTTGCGGAATGGCTATCGACATAAACGCAAAAGCGATAGTTGTTGCATCTATCTCCGGCATGACGGTGCGCATGGTGTCGCGTTTCAGAGCGCCTACAGACATAATCGGAATGGCAACAAACAGAGCCGTTTGGTATAAGCTCGCTCTCTCCTGGGGCGTTATACCCGTACTCAGCGAGAAGTTCGACTCGACCGATGTTTTGTTCTATCACGCGCAGAAAGTTGCAAAAGATGCGCTCAACCTCAAGCCCGGCGACAATATCATAATGACCGGCGGCGCGATAAACGGAAAATCCGGCAACACCAATCTGATAAAGATAGAGACAATAGAATAAAAGAAAGATACATCTCCCCCGCTTCAGCAAGGGAGATTTTTTCCTGCAAAAAGCACCTGTACCAATTGTGATACAGGTGCTTTCGTATTTTTTAGAAATCCGCAGAACCGGTAGTTCTCGGGAACGGGAGCACGTCGCGGATGTTCGAGATACCCGTGAGGTACATGACCAGTCTCTCGAAGCCGAGACCGAAGCCGCTGTGCTTGACTCCGCCGTAGCGGCGAAGGTCGAGGTACCACCAATAATCTTTGGGGTCGAGTCCGAGTTCTTCGATACGCTCGGTGAGCACATCCAGTCTCTCTTCACGCTGGCTGCCGCCGATTATCTCGCCGATACCCATAACAAGCAGGTCAACTGCCGCAACGGTCTTGCCGTCATCGTTCAGACGCATATAGAAAGCCTTGATCTCCTTGGGATAATCTGTAACGAAAACGGGGCGCTTGAAGATACGCTCAGTCAGGCAACGCTCATGCTCCGTCTGGAGGTCGCAGCCCCAATAGACTTTGTAGTCGAACTCGTCGTTGTACTTCTCGAGCTCTTTGACGGCGTCGGTATAAGTGACGCGCGCGAAATCAGAGCTGACAACGGAATGGAGTCTCTCAAGCAGACCCTTATCAACGAACTTGTTGAGGAACTCAAGCTCAGACTTGCAGCTCTCCATAACATAGGAGATGACATACTTTATCATTGCCTCTGCGAGTTCCATATCATCCTCGAGATCGGCAAAAGCAATCTCGGGCTCGATCATCCAGAACTCCGCAGCGTGGCGCTGAGTATAGGACTTCTCGGCTCTGAAAGTAGGACCGAAAGTATATATCTTGCCGAAAGCGAGAGCCATCGCCTCGCCCTCAAGCTGACCGGAAACGGTAAGATAAGCGGGCTTCTCGAAGAAATCCTGCTTGAAATCAACTGTGCCATCCTCGTTCTTCGGCGGGTTTGCGATATCAAGAGTAGTTACCTTGAACATCTCGCCTGCGCCCTCACAGTCGCTGCAGGAAATGAGCGGAGTGTGGGCATAAATAAATCCGCGCTCATTGAAGAACTTGTGGATAGCATAAGCGGCGGTCGAGCGAACGCGGAAAGCCGCGGAATAAATATTCGCTCTCGGGCGCAGATGCGCTATCGTTCTCATATATTCGAGCGTATGGCGCTTTTTCTGAAGCGGATAATCGGGAGTCGACTGTCCCTCGACCTCAACCGAAGAAGCGTTGAGCTCAAACGGCTGGTTTGCCTGGGGAGTAAGGATAAAAGTACCCGTAACTCTGACAGCCGCGCCGACATTCAGCTTGACTATATCCTTATAGTTTTCGACCTTTGCGCTCTCGAAAACGACCTGCAGGCTCTTGAAGCAGCTGCCATCATTTATCTCCATAAAGCCTATCGCCTTTGAGTCACGGAGGGTCTTGATCCATCCGCAGACTGTTATCTCCTTGCCACCGAGCTCTTCGTATGAACTGAACAGCTTTGAAATTTCAAGCCTTTCCATTTATATGTCTCCTTTGCTTATGACTCATAATTATAAATGATATCAAAAGCGGAATTGAAAATCAATAGCGAAGGCTCTATTTATTCAAAATTTTCCGGCGCAGGGTCGGGTTCGATGTCTATGGGATCCACCGAACCCCTGTCTTTATCTATATTATAGACAAACTGCGTAATGATAACGGTCAGTGCGACGCCGACGGTCATGACTATGAGATACATATTTTTGATGTTCAAAGCTGTCTGTGCAGTCTGGTCGGCGCCGAGATTTTCAACATATCCGCAGGCTGCGAGCATAACTGCGGAGAACGCCGAGCCGAGACCCTGAGCGAGCTTGCGGAAGAACGAGAACAGCGCATAGAGCGAACCCTCATCGCGGCTTCCGGTCTTTTCATACTGATAGTCGATGCAGTCAACGACCATAGCCCAGAGAATAATTGTGAACACGGCGTTGCTCGTATAGAGAAGCATAAGCGCGCCTATATAGAGGAACAGCGAGCTCTTCGCCTCGGGCGCCATGGGAAGCAGGCACGAAACTATACCAGCGACAACGCTTATCGACGAAGATATGACGACCAGCTTCTTCTTGCCTATCTTTTTTGTTATTCTGCCGATGAAAGGCATGATAACAACAAGAGGCAAATATGAGACAATATTGACAGCCGCCAGTATCTTAGTGTTGTGAAAATATGACTGGAATACAATGCTGTTGACCGAGGTCATTGACATGAAGCAGATGACCTGGACGAACGAAACAGCGGTTATCGCGAGCAGCGGACGGTTTGTGAAGAAGCCCTTGACCGCCTTGAGATAGCTCATTTTCTCTGTCTTGTCGTGTGCTTCGACAACGACACGCTCGGTCACGAGCAGGCGCACGAGCATGAAACCGATGAAGCCTATAGCCGAGCAGATAAGCGCGACATAAACCATTCTCGAGCCGATGAGGTTGTTGTCCTTATCATAGACGATAAGGGGAAGAAGCATAGCAAGCACCTGCGCGAGACCCGCGCCTATAGATCTGAAGGTAGAGAGATTCGTGCGCTTCGAGGGGTCGTTGGTTATGCACGAATGGAGCGCGCCGTAAGGCACGTTTGCCATTGTGTAAGCGACCGACCAGATGCAATAAATCGCAAGGCAGTAGATAACCTTGAAGATATAACTCATAGAGGCAATCGGCATAAACGAGAGCGTGGTGAAAATTATCAGCGCGCTGCCGCCTATGGTTATCCACGGCATAAACTTGCTGTCCTTGCCTATGCGGACATTATCGACCATGCCGCCTATCAGCGGATCGTTTATAGCGTCCCACACTTTGCCGACAACAATTATCCAAGCCCAGTCGCTGAGCTTAAGTCCGATATACTGGGTATAGAACAGCATGAGATAGTTCGTTATCAGTGCAAAGCTCATGTTGCAGCCGAAATCGCCCATCGCATAGCCGAAATAATCCCGCATACCGAACAGTCTTGTTTTGTTTTGTGCAGCCATGATACAAATATCCTTTCACAAGATATATTTTTAGTCAATTGTAATATAAGAGCATATTGAAAATCAATATTCAAAATGTATTTTACCGTAAAATTTTGAAAAAATACCGCGGCAGGCATTGACTTTTAAACGGCGGCATAGTAGAATTATTGACTGTTAAAGGCTATGAAGAGGAAAAGTAGGTTTTTATGCCGGCAGAGAGATGAGACGGTTGGTGCAAGTTTCAGCGGCAGAGACTCCGAACCCGCCCCGGAGCCGCAGCGTCAAATGCGCTGACGCAATCCGGCGTTATCGGAAAAGACGGTTTTCGTCGCTTTGAGAGCGGACAGTTTTTGTCCGAACTTGGGTGGTACCGCAGACTTTATAGTTTGTCCCAGGCTTTTTGAGCCCGGGACTTATTTTTTTGAAAGGATGAAAAGAAAGATGAAACTTGACAAGCTTGTCGGCGAAAGATTCAAAGAGAAGCCCTCCGACTGCGTTATCGACAGCCACGCGCTCATGCTGCGCGGCGGCTATATGAAAAACGTTGCCAACGGCATCTATTCGCAGTTCACGCCCCTGCGCCGCATAACAAAGAAAATCGAGGATATAATCCGCGACGAAATGGACAAGATCGGCGGGCAGGAAGTGCTGTTCCCGGTTGCTCTCCCCGCTTCGCTCTGGGATGAGTCGGGCAGATACGAAAGCGTCGGCAGCGAGCTTCTTCGCTTCACAGACCGCAACAACGCGCGCATGGTGCTCGGCATGACCCACGAGGAAGCAGCGGTTCAGCTTGTGCGTGACTACGCCAACAGCTACACCAAGTATCCGTTCATGATATATCAGATCCAGACGAAGTTCCGCGACGAGGGACGCCCGCGCGGCGGACTTATCCGCGTTCGCGAATTCACGATGAAGGACGCTTACTCGTTCCACACCTCGCAGGAGGATCTCGAAAAGTACTATCAGGAATGCTACGACGCATACAACCGCATATTTGCGCGCGCAGGCATCCCCGAGGTCATAACGGTCAAGTCCGACTCCGGCATGATGGGCGGCAGTATCTCCCACGAATATATGCTTCTGACCCCCGTCGGCGAGGATTCGATAGCCGTCTGCTCCGAGTGCGACTACCGCGCAAACATGGAAGCGGCGCAGAGCATTGTCGAAAACAAGGCCGACGATGTGCTCGAAGAGCTCAAGAAAGAATACACGCCGAACATCCACACCATCGAGGACATCTGCGAGTTCCTCCACTCCCCGCTTGAGAAATCATGCAAGGCTGTTGTGTATCAGAAGAACGCGACGGACGAATATGTTGTTATTTTTGTCCGCGGCGATCTTGACATAAACGAGACGAAGCTCACAAACCTGCTCGGCGAGGCGGTTCATCCAGCGGTTATCACAGAAGAATGCGGACTTCATGCGGGCTTTATAGGTCCCGTCGGTCTGCCGGAGAACATGACGGTTCTGTTCGACAACTCACTTAAGGGTGCTACGAACCTCTCATGCGGCGCGAACGAAGAAAACCATCACTATGTCGGGCTCAACATTCCGCGCGATGTCGGCGAGGTTGAATACAACGACCTTGCGAAGATAGTTGACGGCGGTATCTGCCCGCAGTGCGGCAAGCACACGATAAAGATATCCCGCGGCATCGAAGTCGGCAACATATTCCAGCTCGGCACAAAATACACGAAATCGATGCACATGACCTATCTCGACAAGGAGGGCAACGAGCAGTACCCGATAATGGGCTGCTACGGCATCGGCGTCGGCAGACTCGCCGCCTCCGTATGCGAAGTTCGCCACGACGATTACGGTCCGATCTGGCCGATAACGATAGCTCCGTGGCAGGTACATCTGTGCTGTCTGAGAGCGGACGATGCAGAGGCGAAAGCGCTCGCGGACAAGCTCTATGATGAGATGCAGAAAGACGGCATTGAGGTTATTTACGATGACAGAAATGTGCGCCCGGGCGTTATGTTCTCCGATGCAGACCTGCTCGGCTGCCCGGTCAGAGTCGTTGTCAGCCCGAGAAACCTTGCCGAGGGCTGCTGCGAGGTCATGACCCGCACAAAGAGCATCAACGAAAAGGTCGCCGTCGACGATGTTATTCCGCAGGTCAAGAAGATGATCAAGGATATGTTCGATGAGCTGAACAAGTAAGATAAAATGAAGTAAATCCCCGGAAGCCGTTGTGGTTTCCGGGGATTATTTTTATTTTTTAATTAGAACGCGAAGTACTTTTTAAGCATCTTTTTCATCCTGCCGTTCATCACGGTCAGGGTGTTCACTGCATCCTGTTTTTCGTCTTCGGTGCCGTATATCGCCTGTTTCATGAGTCTGCCCTCTTCAAAGCAGGCATCATCGTGGATGGGGAAATAATTCTTGAGCAGGAAGCAGCCGTAGCGGACATATCTCATCTCGCCGACAAGTCTGAACTCCTTGCTTATCGTGTCGACGGCAACGCTTCTGAAATTCTTTATCGAATCAATAAGCGCTTTTCGCTCGTTTTCGGGCGAGAACACTATTGTCGAGCAGATATATGCGCCCTTGTTCTCGGGAGTGCAGGAGTGGCTGTCCGTGCTGCCGACAACAGGATATCTAAATCCGCGGGCTCTGTCCTCATAATATCTCACGGTCTGGTAGCCGTTTTGTTCAAAATACAGCTCGCCGCCGAGCACTTCAAAGGCATCGAAAATCTTATTTTCGACGAGCCAGTCGTTGAGCGCGTCGGACACATGGAACGCTTCGCCCGTTATCCAAGTCGGATGCGGGAATATTCCGAGTCCGCCCGCTTTTCTTATCTCGTCATAAATCCATTTGAGCACCGCCGCCGTCATTGCATCGACATTTTCGGGAACCGTTATATCCTTGGCGAGTGTGGTCATCTTAGCGGCGAACTCCTCCTGAGTCATGACTTCGGGGCAGTCGTCTCTTATCGCTCGGACTTTTTTGTCCTTGCCGACTTCCTTGACCGCCACATCCTCGACAAGCGAGTTGATGCTGTATTCACCGCCGAAGTTTATCGTATGCGGATCAACTCTGAAGCCGTTTATCGCAGGAAGATGCACTTCCTCGCCGGGCACGAGATTGAACTCGGTCGGGATATTCTTGAAAGCTTCGATAGCTCTGAGCGACGGGTAGTAACGGCGATGGTCGGTTATCGCAAGGAAATCATAGCCATATGAACGGTAAGTTGCGGCGACATTCTCCGGATCGTGCAAACCGTCGGAGAAGTTCGTGTGCATATGCAGATCGCCGATAAACGGATACATGCCGATGAGATCACCGGAGACGGCATAGACGCAGAAAGTGAAGCTTTTCTTGTCGCCATTGGCATTCTCGCCCTCGATACGGATATGATATTCGCCCTCATGCGGGAATGTTACAGAAATATCAAGTCCGTTTTCTTCGTTTGCGGTCACATCGAGTTCTTTTCTGAAAGCGGACGCTGGAGCGTGTTCAATATATCCGCCGTCGAGCCATGTAACCACCGCCTCATACACACTGCCTGCGGGGAAAAAGTTGCCGCCGCCAAACGGGCGGATATGTATAACGCTCTCCTTTTCGGTCTCGATGACCTTCGGGAACACATCGTAAGTCCAAAGTTCGCTTCTTCTGACAAAATCTGCCATCTCATACGCTCCTTTACGAAAAATTTTTATCGACTCATGATAGCATAAAGCAGCCGAAAAAACAATCGAAAGGGACAAAATATTAAAAGCGCCATGCTGCCATGACGCTCTTTTCTTAATATCCGCTATTGTCGTAAACATAGCCTTTCGGCTCGAAATATGATATAGATTCGTTGCCGTCTTTTATTGTGAACACATATGTACAGTCGCCCGCATAATACATATTTTCGCTGCCAAAGAGCGAGGTAAGATATCGCATATTGTCGCACTCGGTGGTCATGCCGATAAATCTGCACTGCGGCACAAGAAGCTTCTCGGCTCTGATATTGCCGTAAATGTTTTTGTCGTCGTTTATCATGTGATGGGCGCACTGGAGATATTTGCACGAGAGCAAATTTTTTCCGTAAAGTGTGATAAGCGCCTCGCCGTTGGTCTCCTCCGCATCGCCGAGGAATATTACAGACGCATCGTCAAAGGTTATCTGGAACACGGTGGTGCTCTCGTTCATGCCGCGATATGTATCGCCGTCCTTGGCGCGGTACGAACGCGGCAGTATATCTTCGTGGGTGGTAAGCACATCAAGATGCGCGTCCGGGAAGCGTATGCTCTGACCGGTATGCATTTTAAGATACTTCGCATTCGGAGCATATTTTTTGAGCCTCTCGCGAAGCTTGTCGGTGCAGGGAGATTCGTAGTTCATCAGCGTTTTGGACGGGAAATTGAACATGACACGCTCGACGCAGAGAACATCTTTTTCGCGTTTGAGCAGCTTTATAAACACATCCATATGGTCGTCGTGGTTGTGGGTGCATATCCATGCGGCAACACGGATTTTTCCGCCCTTTTCGGTGTTGGTGAGATCTTCAAGGCGGCGCATGAACTCATCGCACGCATCTTCCGTCGCCTGCTCAAGTTCGCCGCCGTCGATTATTATAACCGAATTGTCGCGCAGTCTCATGACATAGAGCATACCGCAGTCGCAGCTGTGGGAGCGTATCATTTTGCCGTATTTGAGTGAAAACTGCATGAGCGCGGTATCACCGTGAACATGCGGCTCGTTGTCGTCCATCTCTGAAACAGGGCAGCTTGCGTTGTCGATAATCACTCTCGCCTGCTCCGCTTCGCGGGTAAAATATGTGTATATGATTCTGCCGCCGAACGCAAACTCGGAAAATATATTTCCGTTTACCTCGCGGTGAAAGGTCTCTTTTCGTCCGCTTGACGCCAGAGACGCAAGAAAATCGCGGAACATTTTCGGCGTGACATCGCCGAGAACGACCATATACGAATCGTCCGCACCGCCGTTTATTCCGTCCTCAATCGCAAGTCCCGCGCCGCAGTTTACGGGTTCGCACACATTTGTTCCGAACGCCGGAACACCGATAGTTTCAAAAAATTCGCTGAAGTTCATCTTGTTCTCCTCATGACAGATTTTATCCGATGACAATTATATATGCCTGAAGACACGGTGTCAAACATTATTGAAAAAAAGCCGAAAATGACTGTAAAAATTGAGAAATGTGTGATATTATAAAGCTGTGTTATTATTCGGTTCACATACCGAAAGAATATATGACCGGAGGTAAATAAAAATGTTGAAAGTCGCACTCGTCGGTGTTGGCGGGATAAGCGGAGCGCACATCCCCGCATGGGAGAGCATGGATGACGCCGAGCTTGTCGCAATATGCGACATCCGTCCCGAGAGAATGGAAAACTATCCAGACAAACGCCATTACACCGATTTTGACGAAATGCTCAAGAAAGAGGATATTGATATTCTCGATATCTGCCTGCCGACATTCCTGCACGCCGATTTTGCGGTCAAGGCGATGGAAAAAGGCATCAACGTCATATGCGAGAAGCCCATATCGCTCAAGCGCGAGGATGTTCAGAGGGTTTATTCGACCGCCAAAAAGAACAACGTCTGCTTCATGATAGCGCAGGTGCTCAGATTCTGGCCGGAGTACGAGGTTGTCAAGAGCATATACGACAGCAGTAAATACGGCAAGCTGCTCTCCGCATCGATGCGCAGGCTCGGCGGGATACCCAGATGGAGCTGGGACGACTGGATGAGAGACGAGAAACGCAGCGGTCTCGTGCCGTTTGATCTCCACATACACGATCTCGATTTTATTGTCTACGCTTTCGGCAAGCCGGAGAAATGCACTACAAGAAGAATAAAGCGACCCGAGCAGGACTACATAACCGCGACATACGATTTCGGCGACTTCTTCATCTCGACCGAAGCCGCGTGGTTTGCGGGACGCTACCCGTTCTCGGCGCGCTTCATGTTCCAGTTTGAGGATGCCGTTGTGACATGGGAGAACGACGAGATGACAATATACGAGTCAGGCGGCGCGGAGCTTCACCCCGTGACACAAGACGGAGAGGACACCGGAGACATAGGGCTGCCCAAGAGCAACGCCTATGCAAACGAGATCCGCTACTTTGCAGACTGCGTAAAGAGCGGAGTTTTCCCGGACAAGGTCAAGCCCGAAGAGCTCGAAACGGTAATCGACATACTCAAAGCTATTTAAACTAAGCTGAAAGCCGCCGGATAAACCGACGGCTTTTTAATATACTCAATGTATTCTGTTTGTTCTGTAGACTATCTTATTCCCATTGTCGTTTTGGAGCTTCACAAGCGGCACGGGAGTATTTTTATTTTGAGCTATCTTTTCGCCGCCGCTGAGAAACTCATACAGTTTTTCTCTGCCGAACGGCTCGGTATGATGCGACGCCCAGACGGTATCGTAGCCGTGATTGAAATTATTTTTCTTATAGTTTCGTTCATCTCGTCAATCGTCGTTGCATGTGGCAGCATCATGAGAAGATTTTCGTTCGCGACATCGCCTATATATATCGTCCTGTTTTCTATGTCGAGAAAGCTGACACTGCCGACTGTGTGTCCGGGGGTCATAAAAACTTTGATATGTCTCGAACCGAGATCGAACACATCGCCCTCACTCATGATATGTATGCGGGGCTCGTTCTTCGCCGGAAACAGCTTCTTTTCAAACGGGCTGCCGCCCATAGTCATGGCGTTTATAAAAACATAGCCTTTGCGCATCGCCGCGGTTACGCCTTTTATAAACTTGCTGTCCGCAGCGGAAACAAACATATCTTCAAACTGCCCTCTGCCGCCAATATGGTCGACATGGGTGTGCGTGACCGCGAGATCATACGAGAGCGAGCCGACAAGCTTTTCGACAACACTTCTAAAGTCGCCGATACCCGTTCCGCAGTCTATCACGAGCGCACGCTCTTCTCCGATGAGAACAAACATCGTACTCGTCTTTTCATCAATAAGATAGGTTTTATCGCCTATCTCGGTTGTCTCATACACTCCGTCTTTGAAATTCATAGCCGCCTCCGTGCATCAATATATCGCCGCATCCCTGAGCTTTGCTTCACCCGCCGACTCCGTGACACGAAAATTAAAAGTCTTCGCATCGACGCAATCAAGAGACTCAAGCGGTATTATGCGCTTATGCCCGACGCAGTTGCTGCGATAGACTTCTTTTCCGTCCGCTTCGAGAACAAATTCGCGTATGTGCTGACCGTTTTCTATATTCTCACGCACGACGAAGAACCGCGCATTTTTATCCTGCGGGACATCGAGCGTCACTTCGGTTAATTCCGGTTCAACGCTGATTATAGGCGTTCCGAATGTGTCTTTTATCAGCTTGCCGAAAGCCTTGAACTGTTCCTCGTCTTTGAAATCGCCGTCGCGTGATATCGCCATACCCATAAGCAGATTTGAATTGCGTCCGACGGAGCGTACATAGCAATCGAGCAGATATTCGGGAGAAAAAACTTTATCGTCCTCCCCTTCTTTCCACGCCCAGCCACCGCCGAACGCACTGTTGTCGCGGTTTGGCATATCGGTTTCGGCAGGCCAATAATATATGCCGTCCGGGTCGCCGACACCCGCCTGCTCATCGGGCTGAGTGCCGTCAAAACGCGCCTCTCCGGCATTAGTTGTTGCCCAACAGTTCTCCGGAGCGAGTCCTTCTTCGTTGCCGACCCAGCGCAGGTTGGATTGGTGTTCTTTCGGTCCCTGGAAGCAAACAGCCTGCGGCTGATATTTTTTGAGCAGCGGAAAGATATCCGGACCGCCCTTTTCGACCGAGATTATGCCGCCGTCAAACCATATTTCAAACAATTCGCCGTACTGAGTCCAAAGCTCGGTCACCTGATTTTCAACATGGCGAACATAGTCGCGGTATTTCTTTGAAAAATAGTCCTGCTTTTTGCCGTCGTCAATATCATAATAGCCGTTGCAGCCGGTCGAATAATAGAAGCCGGGCTTGAGTCCGTATTTTCTGCACGCATCGATAAAATCGCGGCAGATATCGCCCTTTCCGCCTTTCCATTTGAGCGACGATGTGCAATAATCATTCTCCGCTGTCGGCCAAAGGGAGAAGCCCGTACAATGATTCGCGACGAGCACAGCATACTTTGCGCCGAGTTCGTATGCACTTCTCACCCACTGCTCAACATCGAGATTCTCAGGGTTAATTATATCCGGTGAGAGCTTTTTGCACACTGCAGCTGTTTTATATTTTTTGAAGCCGGGGTTATAAATCTCCATGCAGTAATGAATAAGAACGCCAAGTTCCATATCCTGCCACTGCAATTGTTCGGCTGACGGTTTTGCGATATGATACATTTGGGGTTCCCCTTTTCGAATACATTCCGGGTAAATGGTAACCGAGAAGAGGAAAAAAGTCAAGGAGAAAAGGGCAAGCCGCATGAAATCATGCGGCTTGGTGAATCAATTTTGAGTTACGGGTTCTTCTTCGCGATTTGGCAATTTATTTGCAAATCTGTGTGACGGGCGATAAATAAGGAGCGCTATGAATATCAGCAGCGCCGTTGCGGCGAGGCTTATGGGGTAGACCGTCATTATCGTTTCGAAGTTGTGATTCTTCGGGAACACGAGCTCTATCCACGCTATTCTTATTCCGCAGACACCGATCATTGTCAGCACAGCCGGAACGAGCGAGACGCCGAAGCCGCGCAGATATCCGGACATTATCTCATAGAGCATGCTGAAAGTATACGCCGAGAAGACTATCACGAGGCGCGTATAGCCGATTTCTATAACCTGCGGGTCGCTGTTGAATATTGAGAGCAGGAAGCGTCCTACAAGCAATACGATTCCGATTGCTGCGCCTGAGGCTATCGTATCTTCTATCAGCGTCAGCCACAGCGTGCGCTTGCAGCGTTTTATCTGACCCGCGCCGTAATTCTGCCCAACGAATGTCGTACAAGCCTGGCTGAACGAGTTCAGGACATCGTAAGCTATAACTTCAATATTGAACGCCGCGCTCGACGCCGCTATAACAACGGTTCCGAGGCTGTTTATAGCCGACTGGATGACGATATTTGACACCGCAAAGACCGCGCTCTGGATTCCTGCGGGAAGTCCTATCTTCATTATCATTCTGAAGCTGTTCAGGCTGAACCTCATCTTTTTCGGCTCGACTTTTATATATTTATCCGACTTTACGAGGCGTATAAAAAGTATTATCGAGCTGACTGCATTCGAAATAACTGTCGCGGTTGCAACGCCGCTGACGGTCATTTTCAGGACTATAACAAAGAAGAGATTGAGAATAACATTGAGCACGCCTGACACGGCAAGCGCGATAAGCGGCACTTTTGTATCGCCGATGCTTCTGAAAATCGCCGCTTCAAAGTTATAGAGCAATATGACGGGCAAGCCGATTAGATATATTCTGAAATAAACAACCGCGAGGGGCAGAACATCATCCGGGACATTGAGGGAACTGAGCATCCTGCCGACAAAAAATTCGGCTATCACGGCGACTATTGTTCCGCCAACGAGTGCGAATATTATCGAGGTATGTACGGCGCGTTGGACGGATTCTTTATTGTTTCTGCCCACGGCGTTTGCGATAACGACATTTGCACCGAGAGAGATACCGATAAGAAAGTTCACTATAAGTCCTATAACAGGTCCGTTTGCGCCGACCGCAGCGACGGCTGCAGTGCTCTTGTCGCCCGCAAAGTTGCCGACGACGGCGAGATCGGACGCATTGAACAGCTGTTCGAGTATTGCCGTTGCCGCGACCGGGAGCGCGAACAGCGGCAGTTTGTTCCAGATAGAGCCGTTGAGCATATCTATTTTCTTTGCGCCTGAGCGTTTCATTCCGTTCCCCGCTTTCTCTGAGAGATTTTATGTGTTAGAAAAGTGTTAGAAAACACCTGTTTTGCAAAGGTTGGAGCACAAAAAGAGAAAGACTCGACAATCACGAAAACCGTTGATTATCAAGCCTTCTGCGCTGGTGCGGATAACAGGAGTTGAACCTGCACCGAGTTGCCCCGACTAGAACCTGAATCTAGCGCGTCTGCCAATTCCGCCATATCCGCATTTGTACTTCCTGATTTTTACACGGCGGAAGCTACCGAGGGTGAAGCTGAACGCTTTGATCACCGATAAGTTTGGCGGGCACCCTAAGGAACCCGCCATGGTGCGAGAGACGGGACTTGAACCCGTACGGGATTACCACACGCCCCTCAAACGTGCGCGTCTGCCGATTCCGCCACTCTCGCAGGTCTGTTCTGAATCGTTGTCTTTGTTCCCTCAGAACGTTGACTATTATAGCAAAAGGGGTTGTTTATGTCAAGCCCTTTTTCAAAGTTTTTTTAATATTTTTCCTTTATTTTTGAGCGACGTCTGACTTAGGATCATTCGCTTTCTAAAGCCGTTATTTTGTCGGCGATAGCCTTGAACGCCGGGGCACAGTCGGACGCGCCTCCGCTTCCCCTCTCTTTAAAAACCGTTATGACGTATTGAGGATTTTCAGCCGGGAACCAACCGGAAAACCATGTGTTATATAATTCCTCTCCGTTTTCAAACTTTCCTGTCTGTGCAGTTGCTGTTTTGCCGGCGGCGGTAGTGTTTTCAGGCTTTGCTCCCCTGCCGTTTCCGTTTTCGACTGCGCTTTTGAGATATTTTGAAAGTATCGAGGCAGTATTGCCGCTCATAACATACTCGCCCGCACGCTTCTCGTGCTCAAAGACGGTGTTTGTCCCATCAATTGCTTTTTCGACAAGGTACGGAGTGTTGTATGCGCCGCCGTTTGCTATGCAGGACATATATGCACAGACGGTGAGCGGAGACGCAGTAAGTGTGCCCTGACCGAACGCGAGATTGGCAACAGCCGCTTTTGAATCGAGCTCTGAAACTTTCGGCAGATATCCCGATACAGAAGTTATACCATCGCACAAATCTATAGATTTGCCGAAGCCGAGATCAGAGAGAGTCGATATCATTTTTTCTCTGTCGAGCTTCTGCGCAAGGTGAATAAAATAGGCGTTGCAGGAGCGCTCAAGCGCGCCACACATATCAACGACTCCGTGAGCCTTATGCTCATAACAGCCGAACTCGACGCCGCCGACTTCCGTCACGCCCGTGCAGTCATATTTTATTGACGGAGATATCCCCTGTTCGAGCGCGGCAGCGGCGACGGCAGGTTTGAACACGGAGCCTACCGCAAAGGCACAGAACGCACGGTTGATAAACGGAGAATTACTGTCCGAAAGGCTCTTGGCCGGGTCGTTTGAATCGAACACCGGTCGGCTCGCGCAGGCTCTTATCGCCCCAGTTTTCGGGTCGAGTATAACAACTGCACCGATTTCCACTCCGCACTCGTCCATACAGTCTTCGACTATCTGTTGAACTTCCAGATCGAGCGTTAAATACACGCCAGACTCGCCGTATTTTCCGTCGGTGCGAGCGGTTATATCAGCGCCGGATATGACACGCCCATAGGCATCGACCGGGAACACCGCACTGATACTTCGGCGGTTGTTTTTAAATATGCTTTCAAATGACTTTTCTATCCCGCAGACCCCGACGCCGTCGGAGTTCGTATATCCGACGATATGCGCCGCCGGCTGGCGCGGAGAATATCGTCTTTCGACGCCTATTATTTTTACATCTTCGCATCCGCTCTCGCCCGACGGCACTTTGGCAGCCACGGGACGGCCTTTTGAAAGCTTTTCACGAGCCTGCTCAAAGTCATTGTCATCAAGCATTTTACGAAGTTCAGCAAGAGCTGCGGCGGTCGGTCTTGCGGCGGCAAAATATTCTGTATACCCGTTTGTTATGAGCCGACCTTCGCAGTCATATATCGGCGCGCCCAAATCCGACAGCTCGATGCTACGGGTATTTTTCACCGTTCCTGCTGCGGTATCGAGCCCGGTTGAAACGCTTATCAATTGGAGACAGACCACGCCCATGAGCAGGCAGAATATAAAAAACACAACGACTGCGCGTTTGGGCATAATATCATCTCCGACGATTGATAAATTTATCATTGACCGTTCGGC
>DJQG01000069.1:17946-28992 GCA_002438685.1 Ruminococcaceae bacterium UBA6392
ACAGCCGCTAAAAATCAAGTTTTATTTTTCGTCGGTGCTTCGGCGGATAAAGGCGCCCGTCGGAACATCGGCATCGCAATCGAAAGTGAACTCCGCCATGGGATTCGGGGCATTGTCAACGCTTTCGCCGAGGGAATTTTTGAGATTCCTGACGGTGATAACCGTCGGCTCTTTTCCCCTGTTCATTATTTCAAGCTCATCACCCTCAAAGAATCTGTTGCGCTGGCTGACTGTAAGAGTTCCGTTTTTGCTATTCACGGCAATCGCCGCCACTTCCCATCTGCGGACATAGCCGCCTTTATAATATATCTGTGCATCGTCGCGCGGAGAGCCGAAGAAAAAGCCTGTGCAGTAGTCTCTATGACTTATTTTATAGACCTCGTCCACCATCCACTGCGCGGGTTTGAAATCATTTGACGGCGCAGCGAGATAGGCATCGACTGCGCTTCTGTATGCGTTAGTCACAACGGCGGTGTAATATTCAGTCTTTGCTCTGCCCTCGATTTTGAAGCTTGATACGCCGGCTTCGATAAGCTCCGGGATATGCTCGATCATGCACATATCCTTTGAGTTCATTATATATGTGCCGCCCGCGGTTTCTTCAACGGGGAAATATTCGCCATGACGGGTACGCTCCATGAGGCTGTATTCCCAGCGGCATGGCTGAGAGCATTCGCCTTTATTCGAGTGCCTGTCGGTAAGATAGTTCGAGAGCAGGCAGCGCCCGGAATATGAGACGCACATCGCGCCGTGGACGAAGCATTCGAGTTCCATTCCTTTTGGCATTCCGGCTCGGAGATCGGCGAGCTCATCGAGCGTGAGTTCACGCGCGGAAACCACTCTTTCCGCACCGAGGTCAAAGAGCATACGCGCGCTCTCGGCATTGGCTACACCTGTCTGCGTGGATATGTGAATCGGCACTTTTGGCGCGTACTTTTTCGCATAAGAAAGCACGCCGAGGTCGGTTATTATCAGCGCATCGACTCCGGCAGCCGAAGCGGCTTCAAGAAATTCCGGCAGTTCTTTGAGCTGAGCGGTATTGGGAATAATATTGCAGGTAAGATAAACTTTAACGCCGTTTTCATGGGCAAACGATACGGCTTTTACAAGCTCATCATCCGAAAAATTCTTCGGCGCAGCACGCATACCGAAGCGCGTTCCGCCCATATAGACCGCATCCGCGCCGTAATATACGGCGGCTTTCAGGCGCTCAGCATCTCCTGCTGGCGCGAGGACTTCGGGTCTTATTATATCCACCATTGCGGCACTCCTTTTCATAGATAAGGGAGCAAGCGTTCTGCCTGCTCCCTGTGATTCAGTTCTGGCTGAAAGCCTTGAGCACATTGGCGTCGTGCTCGCTCTTCGTCCTCGCCATATAGATATTTCCGAACTTGTCGTGGCAGAAATAATAATATTTGGTGTTCGACGGATAGAGCGCCGCCTTTATTGCCGCCGCGCCGGGGTTGCATATGGGTCCCGGCGGGAGCCCCTGCACCGAATAGGTGTTGTATGCATCGGCATACTTGTTGACGAGATTGACATCGGTTATAGGTGTGACATACTTCTTGATATAATCTTTAGTAGAATCGCACTCGAGTCTGCCGGCAGTCTGAGACGGGTTCTTCAAGCGGTTGTGGATAACAGAAGAGATGAGCTTCATCTGTGTATCGTCCGCCGCCTCGCGCTGGATTATCGAGGCTATAGTCAGAATCTCGTCGACAGAATAGCCGAGCTCCTTGGCGCGCTTGTCATAAGCGTCAGTCCAGACATCCGAGAAAGCGTCGAGGAATCTGCGAATTGCTATATTTGCGCTCTCGCCCTGGAAGAAATCATAAGTGGACGGGAAGAGGTAGCCCTCAAGGCGATAGGTTCTGTTTTCGCTGTTCTTTATCGATGAGAGGAACGAATAATCAAACTGCGACTCGCTGATAGCCTTGATGAAATAAGCGGAAGTACAAACGCCGTATTCCTCAAGTCTTGCGGCTATCTGCGGGATAGACCAGCCCTCGGGGAACAACAGAGTAACAGTATTGGGTCCCGCCTGAACGGCGCGGCACTCATAGAGCATACCCTCAACGCCCATACTCGGTTGAAGATAATAGACACCGCTTATATATTCCGGCTCGGGAGGTCCGACAAAGAGAACTTTTATCTTATATCCGAACTTCTGTATCTTGTTGAGTCCGCTCTTCATTCCCGTGCCCTTGGCTGCGGAAGAGACTTTGTAGAACATCTTGCAGAAAGTTTTGTTGGAAATGAGATCGTTATCGTCGAGAATATCGATTATCTGATTTGTAGTAGCGTTCTGCGGGATATTGACCGTGACTATATCATTGCCGCGGTTTATCGCGAGGACATCGTTTATGCACGAGATGGCTATAAACGAAAGCACGACGGATATGGCGACAATAACAAGTATAAAAGCGGTCAGGACAAGCGCATCCGCGGTCTTATCGGTCTTTGTCTTAGTCTTTGCGGACGCTCCGCCGGAGGATGAGCGAGAACCGTACGAACGTTTTTTGGCGGGGCGGCTCGAGAAATATACCTCACCTTTATAGACGGGCACATCGTCCTGCGGCTGAGTCGATGCATTGTCGTCCTCATCGATATGGACAACGAAGTTCTTGACTTTTTCGCGTCTGTCCGGCGTACCGGGTGTTCCGCCCTGGTCGCCGCTGTAAAGTTTAAGCGTTCTTTTCATATGTAGCTCCTCTCAGCCGTTTGAAATTACCCTTTTTTCCGTCACTACGACATCGGCGCATCTGTCAAATCTTCCGCGCGGAAGCCGATTGCTTATACAGCACTCGTAGCATATCCCCGCCGTATCCCCTTTGAAACGAGACAGAAATCTGTCGTAGTATCCCTTGCCGAAGCCGAGGCGATAGCCCTGTTCATCAAATGTGAGCGCGGGTATAATGCACAGTCCTTCGCTCAGATTCACGAGCTTCTCACATTTTGACTTTATCGGTTCGAGTATCCCGTAAGCGCCCTTTTGCAGGTCGTCAAACGAGGTTATATAATAAAACTCCATCTCGTGAAGTCCCGGTATACAGCGCGGAACGGCGACTCGCTTCGAGCGCTTCAGTGCATCTTCGATAAGGGCATGAGTATCGACCTCTATATCATTCGAGACATAGGTCAGAAGCGTACTGCACTCCCTGTACCGCCAGAGATTTGTCAGGCGGTTGAAGATACGCGCGTCGAGGTTTTTCTTCTCCTCTGCGGTAAACTGCGAGCGCAAAAGCCTGCATTTGCTTCTGATTGCCGCCTTTTCTTCGCGTATATCTCTCAGGAGCATTGGAGCGACTCCTCGATTTTCTTCATCTTCGCTTCGCCGACGAAAGCCGCGCCTATTGCGATGCCGAATTTCACAGCGCTGCCCATGCCTTTGGCAGTTATTATATTGCCGTCCGTCACAACAAACGAATCTGAAAGCTCTGCGCCTTCAAGTTCACTTTCAAAGCCCGGGAAGCAGACAGCTTTTTTGCCCTTGAGCATACCCTTATGACCGAGTATCGACGGGGCGGCGCATATAGCGCAGACAAGCTTTTTGTTTTCATAGGCATAGTCAACAAAGGCGTTGACTTTAGCGGATCGTTCGAGATTCAGCGTGCCGGGCATTCCGCCGGGCAGAATAACAGCTTCAATATCATCGCCGGGCGTCAAATCGCTGTCCACAGCATCGCACACGGTGCTTATTCTGTGCGCTCCGGTTATGACATCGGAGCCGACGCCGACGATTTTCACTTTCAGATCGGCTCTGCGCAGAACATCGACCGTCGCGAGAGCTTCGACCTCTTCAAAGCCGTTTGCAAGAAATATATATATCATATCTTTTCCCTCCGTTTAACCGAGAGTAAGTCCCATATAGGCGTTTTTTATATCTCCGAGCGCCGATGCCGAATCTGCGTTAAGCGGCAGGAGCATGGCGTTGTTGCGGGTCGTGAACGAATCCGCAGAGAGCGGAAAATCAAGCGGAAGTCTGAACGAGAACTCACTGCATTTGCTCGCTGAGAGCAATGCATGCGCGAGCACGGGGACGCATCCGCGCCTTGCGGCACATTCTCTGATTATCGCCGTTTCACTTTCTTCGTCAAAGAGTGCATAGGCGGAACTCCTCCCTGATGAAGACGCGGCGACGCTCTTGCAGCCCGCGTTGATGTTTTCGTCTATTGCGTATTGCAAAGCATCGATATCCCAAACAAAGCAATCAATGCCGCAGAGGCAGGCATTTCTGACCGTCTGCATATTTTCGGCGGTAAGCTCTTCGATCCGAGCACTGCTGTCCGCGATAAGTTCAAGGTGTCTGCGAGCGATTTTCAGAAGTTTTTCTTCAAAAGCCGGGCGATAGCCAAAACGGGAATAATAATCAAACAGGCTGTCCTCCGCCGGAACGAGACAGATATAATCAAGCCCCGAATCGCGGCACAGCGACTCGGCAGAATGAAGCAGTTCGCCCATATATCCGCGCGAGCGGAAATCCGGATGAGTGCAGGCAGCATATAAATACGCCGCGTCAAACGCCTCCCCTGCTATTCTCACTTTACCGTCAAGCAGATAGAGCACCGAGCATATTTTTTCGTTCTCGCGCCCGATAAGCGTGCGCTCGGGTACGAAGCGGCTGTGCATAAACGCGCCAATATATTCGTCATCATCGCCGAAACAGATCTGCCACAGGGCGGTAAGCTCGCCGATATCTTCTTTTGAAGCAGTTGAAATGATCATTTCTTGACCCTTGCCATATATTTTTCGAGCAGGATATCCGGGCAATATGAGAGCTTTGCTTTGCGCAATCCCTCGGAGCCGGTATCGTCCTCGCGGTTGATGTATTTATACTGCGAGAGCGAGTTCGCTGCAAACTCGCGGTTTATCATCGGATATGCTCCGCGAACATCGGCATAGGCTTTTTCAATATGGGTGCAGAAAACCTCGGGGTTCATCTCCTCGCCGAAGGTGAACGCGACAACCTCGCCGTTTGCTCTGAGCAGTCCGCCGACAAAGCCCAAATCAAAGTAGTTTTCAAAGCTTATATTTATCGCATCGAGCTCATCGTCCATCGCCTCGGGGTCTTTTTCCCTGTTTCTGCGCTCCCACTCGGCGTTCATTGCTCTGCACTCATCAAGGTTGTCCGCGGTTATTGGCTCATAGCTCCACTCATTTTCGCGCATAAATGCGGCGATATGATTTCTCTTGCCATGGAACTTCTTACCGGGCAGGTTGATAAGATTCTCGGTAAGATATATATAATCAAAACTGTCTCTGAGCGGCTCAAAATCGAACTTGCCTGGGAACAGCGTCTCGACCTTTTTCACACACTCGTTGTTGAGACCGAACATCTCGAGCCCGTATCCCATTTTTGCGGAATCTTCTTCAATGAGTTCAATCGCCGCTTTCAGATCCCCTTCACCGACGGGGAAACCGTAAGTCGGTCTTTTGACACCGTTGTCGTCATCGGTGCCGTTGATTGAAAAGAGAAAGCCGTCATGCGACGCGATTCTGATATTATAGACATGCTGCCAGATGAACATATCGCCGAAGCTGTAATCGCAGCCGAAGCGTTTTGCGTGGCTGATGATGGGAGCCACCCACTTTCTGTCCTCAGTTACCGGAGGGCGGAAATCCAACATAAATAACAATCTCCCTGTTTTCAGTCTGCACTGAGCAAACTTCCCGAATTTAGGATTCAGATAATTATAACAAAATCATACAAATTTTTCAAGAGTCCGAAACGCCAACTAAAGATTGCATTGAAAAGCATTTTTAGTACGAAATGCAGAGAACAAAGATATTCTTGGCAGTCACGAACATTTTATACTTCACATAAAGCCAACAGGGAGCGCACCCGAGTATCCACGCCAAAAGTTTTGGAGTGAATACGAGATGCGCTCCCATATATCAAACCGCGGACGGAGCAAGCAGCAGAGGTTCAAGCTGCACGCCCGAGAGCGCGGTAACGGCTGCATCGTAAGTTTTCGAAAAATCGGCGACAATGGAATTCGGCTTTTTTATATGATCGTCCTGCAGCATCGGGACGAAATATATATGCTTTGTGTTGAGCAGTCTGCCGATATTAGCGGCCGCCGCGCCGAGTGCGTCGTTTGTAGAGACGGCGAGCAGCACCGCTCCCCCGTTTCTGATATGCGATTTTGCCGCAAGGGTCACCGGGGTATCATTTATTCCGTTTGCGAGCTTCGCAAGGGTGTTCCCCGTACACGGCTCAATGATAAGGATATCTATCATTTTTTTAGGTCCTATCGGCTCTGCATCGGTTATAGTATGAATAACGGGCTTACCGCAGATATCTTCTATCTCGCGAACAATATCCGCCGCTTTTCCGAATCGGGTATCAACAGAATATGCGTTTTCGGACATTATCGGAAGAATATCCGCGCCCTTTGCTTTTAGCTCCCGCATCTCGGCTATTGCCTTTGAAAGCGTGCAGAACGAGCCGCACAGGGCAAAGCCCACGCGCAACTGTTTCATCAACTCCCCTCCTTTATAATATTGAGTATAGCATCCGCTATTATTTCTCCCGCCGTTTTGGGCGCCGTCTTGCCGGGCAGAGAACCGGGAACTATAACATTGAGCCCGAGTTCACGCGCACAGGCAAAGTCGGTTCCGTAAGGGGCTGAGGCGATATCTATCACAAGGCAGTCGCGGCGGAGCGCGGAGAGCGTTTTGCAATCGAGCACGAGGCTCGGAACAGTATTGACGAGCAGATCGAGCTCCGGCGCCGTTTTCATAAGCTCGGAGATATTCACGGCATCGAGTCCGCCGGTTCTCGCCCAGGCGAGATCGCTGCATTTTCTCGCCGCGACCGTCACGCGGGCGCCCAAAGCCGCGAGCATATCGGCAAGCACTTTAGCCGTTCTGCCGTAGCCCGTGACGGCGCACCACGCACCGTGCAGGGTTATCTTCATATTTTCCATGGCTATTTTTATAACGCCCTGCGCAGTCGGCACGGCGTTGTTGACGGCGAGCTCCTCGCGCTCAAAATAATCAAACACGCGGATACCCTTTTTGAAAAAGCTCGATTTGAGCGCGCCGTCCATCATCCCGGCAAAGACAGTCTGACCGCGTTCAAGAGTGTCGGAAAGTTCGTTCAATGTAAGCGGGCTTGAGTTGAGATGAACGCCGTCGCGGCTGACGGGCAGAGGCAGAATGACCGCATCGGCGCGCGCGGCAGCCGAATCTATGCTTTTGTCCCCCGTCGGGCGCATATGTTCAAAGCCTGCGGGCGGCGAAGACGCGAATATTTCAACATCGAACCCTTTTTCCGCAAGGCTCTGAGAGGTATAGAGCATACGCTCATCCCCGCCGACGGTCAGAAGTTTTCTGATATTCATCATAGGCTTTCCTCCTTTGCCTCATCCCAGTATATGAACCGCAGCTCAGCTATGTCATAGCTTTGTAACAAAATATTTATAAAAATATATTATATTTTTCTTGTCAGCGTATTATAATACAAATCGAGCATTTATAATTTATATGTATGTATATCACGAAGCGTATTCTGATTTTGGCTCGTTTTTGAATATGCTGACAAATTCGGAGGCTTGTTAATTATGAAAGAAATAGACGAAGTGCTCAAAAAGGTAAAGAAGGTTCATTTCATCGGCATCGGCGGCTCGGGAATGTGTCCGCTCGTTGAGATACTTCATTCAAAAGGATATGAAATAACCGGCTCGGACAACAACGAGAGCGACACGCTCAACCGCGTCCGTGCGCTCGGCATACCCGTAACGCTCGGGCAGAGAGCCGAGAATATCGAGGGCGCTGAGATGATAGTCTACACCGCCGCTCTTCTCCCCGACAATCCGGAGCTCTGCGCGGCAAAGGCATCGGGAATCCCGACATTTGAGCGTAAGGAGATGCTCGGCGCGATAACAAGAATGTTCAACGACTGTATCTGCGTCTGCGGCACTCACGGAAAGACCACGACAACATCCATGCTCACCCAGATATTCATTCAGGCTGGCGAAGATCCGTCGGCTGTTATCGGCGGCAAGCTTCCGCTCACGGGCACAAACGGTCTTGTTGGCAAGAGCGAGCATATGCTCTGCGAGGCATGCGAATTTGTTGACACTTTCCTTTCGCTCTCGCCCGACGTCTGTGTTCTGCTTAATATAGATGAGGATCACCTCGACTATTTCAAGACGCTCGACAATCTCATCGCTTCATTTACGAAGTTTGCTTCGATGACCCGCAAAGAGGTCATATATAACGGCGACGACGCAAACACGCTGCGCGCCATCGCGGGGGTCAAGGACAAAAAGTTCATCACCTTCGGTCTCAAAGAGGGCAACGACTTCAGAGCCGACAACATCGTACTTGAACACGAATTTGCGAGCTTTGACATAATCAAATACGGCGAAAATGTCGGCAGGATAAGCCTCGGCATTCCCGGCGAGCACAATGTATACAACGCTCTTGCTGCTATTGCTGCGGCGGACAATGCTGGCATACCGATGGATAAGATAATTGCGTGCGCCGAAGCTTTCCACGGCGCGGGCAGGCGTTTTGAAATTCTCAAGAGGATCAACGGCATAACCATCGCGGACGACTACGCCCACCATCCGAGAGAGCTTGAAGCGACGCTCACGACCGCTATGGGCATGGGCTTCAACAGAGTCTGGGCAGTGTTCCAGCCGTTCACATATTCGCGCACAGCGATGCTCTTCGACGATTTCTGCCGCGTTCTGAGCATCCCGGACAAAACGGTTCTGACCGAGATAATGGGCTCGCGCGAGAGGAACACATATAACATCTACACCTCACAGCTCGCCGAGAAGATTCCCGGGAGCGTATGGTTCAACACCTTTGAAGAGGTTGCCGACTATGTTGTCAAGAATGTCAAAAAGGGCGATCTTGTGATAACGCTCGGCTGCGGCGACATATATAAAGCCGCCAAGCTGATGATAAAGAAACTCGAAAAGCAGGGATAACATGAGTTCTCCGTTCAAAAGACTCAAGGAAGTATATGCGCGGACATACTCGCTCGACACAGGGCGCGACGCGGATTTTTTCGACTGCGTCAATGACATATATTTTTCGCCCGAGGTACAGAGTCTGAAAAAATATCCGCAGCACGACAAAATGGACAGACTCCAGCACATAACGAGCGTTGCATATCTGACGTTCCGCGTTTGCAGACATTTCGGTCTCGACTACCGAAAGGCGGCAAGAGCCGCGACAATGCACGATCTGTTCTACTATGACTGGCACGAAAACGACTGGAGCCACCGTCCGCACGGCTACAGACACCCGAAATTTGCCGCCGCAAATGCGAAATTACTGTGCGGCGAGCTTGACAGAAAAAGTGAAATGATGATAATCCGGCATATGTGGCCTCTGACGCCGCTGCCGCCGACAAGCCCCGAGGGAATGGTTCTTTCGCTCGCGGACAAATACTGCGCATCGAGAGAGATGAAAATAGCCAAGCAGAACGCCAAAGGCTGATATCCGGCGCAGGCATGAACCGATCAACGAAAGAGAGAGAAGCTTTATGAAAATTTTTATGACGATAGTTACATATGTGCTGTATTTCTTCTTTTACAGTGCAGTCGGCTGGCTCGGCGAATCAATATACTGCTCGGTCGGCGCGCGCAAATGGGTCAACCGCGGATTTCTCAAAGGTCCGATGTGCCCGATATATGGCACGGGCGCGCTCGCGATGGCGATAACCCTGACTCCGGTCAAAAATCTCGACATCAGAGTTCCGATGTTCGGACACGATGTTCTGATAACTCCTCTGCTCGTATTTATTGCGGGCATGGTGGTCTGCGACATTGTCGAATTCATAACGAGCGTGCTTATGGAAAAGCTCTTTCACGCGAGATGGTGGGACTACTCGAACAAGAAGTTCAACATTCAGGGGCGCATCTGTCTCGGGCACACATTCTACTGGGGCATTGCCTCGATACTTTTCCTCTATCTTGTTCATCCGATAGTCGTTCAGTGCTTCTCGCGGCTGCTCGACTCCGCGGCAATAATCATCTTCGCCTGCGTGCTTGCGATATTCTTATTTGACCTCGTTTTCGCCGTATACAGGGCACTCGATGTCAGAAAGGTCATGGATAAGATAAAGGGCTTCTCCGACACGCTGAGCAACTTTGCCGGCACGATAAAGAACGGCGTTTCGGATAAGGTGCCGTCGCTTGACGAGACAAAGGCAAAGCTCGAAAGCTTCAGAAGAGACGCAACGGCGCAGCTCAAAGATGCATTCCACTTCATTCCCTCGTCCGACAAAACCGATGACAAGAGCACAGAGAAAGAGAGCGGCAGAAGCAAGCTGAAGATAAAACTCAACCGCCATTTCAAAAGCTCTTCAAACCTTTTGCCCTATGCTAAAAAGCAGATCAAAAAGCTTGAGGAAATGTATGACGAAGTCAAAAAGGCATTTTACGATGACGACGATGACGATCTGTACTGATTAATAAATCAACCCACCTGCATAAAAGGCGGGATTTTCATCTCCATCGAAAACTAAAACAAAAGCATAAAAAATCACCGCAGAAACAAATCTGCGGTGATTTTATTTAAGCTATTTGATTATTTGTCCCAATTGAATCTGACGACTGCGCCGTCGACCCAATAGTTTTTACCGAGGACATAGCCGTTATCCTCAAGTCCGCCGGCAAAAGCCTTTGCCATCTCTTCGCTCTTGCAGGTAATGGACGCTCTCATCTCGAAATCGGAAGCCGAAGTAGCGGTCAGCGGAGCAAAGCCCGTCAGCCACCAATGGCTCTCGTCCTCGCGGCGGAAGAAGAATTCACCCTTCTTGTAGAGGTCGAAAGACATCTTCAGGCAATCCTCGTCGGATGCGCATGCATAGAACTCAACAGGATTCTTGGGAGACTTGGTGTAAACGCCGATCTCCGCGCCGCTGGTCATTCCGTACTGACCCTTCCAGACCTGAATCATCCAGTTCTTGCCCTCATAATCAAACTTGTAGCGCTGGGTGTTGTAGAACATCATGGTTGCCGAAGCGCACTTATCGTATATCTCACAGAAACCGAAATATCTCTGCCAGGGATACTTGGGGTT
>DJQG01000069.1:29006-32919 GCA_002438685.1 Ruminococcaceae bacterium UBA6392
AGAAGATACCCTGCTTCGAATCGAAATCGAATCCGATATAGAGAAGTCCGTGTCCGTCAACGCCGTAAAGGAGTCCGGTGTTCGGGTCATAAGCAATACCCGCGCCGATATCCTTTATCTCAACCGCCTCTGCGGGCAGCTCTTCCTTCGGGATGAAGACTACTTCGCCGTCGCCGACGGTGATATTCTCATCCTTGATTTTCTTCTCGGCAATCTCGGTGAGTGTTTTTGTATCCTCCTCCGAGAGAACCTTGACATTGTTTGCGGTGTCCGCGACATCAGTGGGGACTATCGACTCCGTCACCGGCTTCATCGAAGTCATTCCCGATGCGTCTGTCCCATCTGCACTCTGGGTGACTTTGACAACAGTCGTCTTGTTCTCAGGCTTTGCGTCCATGACCTGACGGGTCACGCCTGCCTCAACACTGTCCGCAGCGTCTGAAGTACCGAGCTTGACAGCGGTGAAAGCAAAGACCTGAACCGCGAGAACAAGGGCGAGCACAGCCGCAAGAACGGCGATACTCTTCTTTCCAGATCTCATAAAAATTTGCCTCCATTTCTTTTTGTGCTGGCACAGGTATTATTATTACACATTCAGAAACAAAAGTCAACGATTTGTTTAGAATTTGTTTAAAAATATTTTTGCCTATATAATTTTACGCAAACAATATACACCTGTGCATGACTACAAAAAATAGTATTATACAAACGGAGGCTGTTTTATTCCGAAAATTTACAATTTTTTGCCGATCACATACTTCTCAGCGCATCGATGGGTTGCATCTTTGCGGCTCTGCGTGCGGGATATATTCCGAAGAACACGCCTATTGCGGTCGAGAAGCCGACTGCGATTACTATAGTCGAGAATTTCATCTCAATCGGTATATTCATATAGCTCGCCACGGCGAATGCGCCGACAGATCCCAGTATCAGTCCTATCAATCCGCCGAGCAGGCACAATATGACCGACTCTGTCAGGAACTGGAACAGTATTGTGGATGTCTTTGCGCCGAGCGCTTTTCTGATGCCGATTTCGCGCGTTCGTTCCGTTACGGTGACGAGCATTATATTCATAACGCCGATGCCGCCGACGAGCAGCGATATCGCGCTGACCGCCGCGATGAAGGTCGTGAACACATTGATAACGGTATCAAGGAGATCGATATAAGTCGCCATATTTATAAGCGAATAGGCATCCTTGCCGAAATTTCCGTGGCGGGTATAGAGCAGATTCATCGCGGCGCTGCCCGCGGCGTCAAGCTCGGAATCTGACTTCGCCATGATATAGCACATCTCATATCTGCCCGCCGAGTTGCCGTTGAGGGCGTCCGCGAGGGTCGCGGGGATTATTATGCTGCAGCCGGTCTGCGCATCGCTCATATAAGACGACATAGTCTCGGACATATTCGAGCTTGAGCTTGAAAGTATGGAGGCATCGATTATGCCGATAACCTTTATCTGCACCGTCTGGTCGCTGACTGTAAAGCTCAGCTTCTCCCCCACCGGGTCGGAATAGCCGAACAGAAGCTTTGCGCTGATAGAATCGAGCACAGCGACGCGCGCGCCGGACTCATATTCCTCCTCCGTGAAGAAGCGTCCGCTGAGCATTCCCGCCGACATCATATTGCCGAGATCGGAGTTACCGGCTATCGCGAGACCGAGGCTCTCGTTATGCTTAGTAGTGACATTGCCGACGGACATCGTGACCTGTGAGACATATGCGACGCTGTCAAGATTCTTGATAGCTTTTATATCCTCTGCGGTTATATAATCGGAGGCGTTGGTCTCCTTGCTGTTGATTGAGATATTGATAACGCTCGAACCCATATCTTTTATCATGCCGACGATATAATCGCGGCCGCCGTTGCCGAGCGTTATGATAGCGATAACCGCCGCGACGCCGATGATTATACCGAGCATAGTCAGGAGCGAGCGCATGAGATTCGTCTTTATCGAAAATATCGCTATTCTGATGTTTTCTTTTATATTCATCCCTGACCTCCGGCAATTATTTCGACGTTACTACTTTTACCTTATCGCCGTCGGCAAGAGTTGTTCCTGTCGGCACGGAGGTTATAACTATATCGCCCTCGTTGCATCCGGAAACTATTTCATATCTGGTGTCATCGGAGATGCCGAGCTCGACCTTTGAAAAAGTAATTCTCTTCGTCTTCGGATTGTAGATATACACATATGTTCCGGTGCTGTCGTTCTTGACAGCCTCGCTGGGAACGACAAGGACATTGTTCTTTGAATCGACGTCAATTGATATATCGACATCGAGACCGATTATAACACTCGAAGTGGGATTATCTATAGTCACCTTTGCATCGACGCCGTTCGCGGAGCCCGAGCCGATGAGAGAAGAGATGTCGACTCCGCTCGACTGCGTGGCGACGGGGCTTATATAAGTAACTACGCCGTCAACAACGGTGTCGTCCGCCGCAGTGACGCGGCACGGCATATCGAGGCTGACTTTGAAGATATCCGCCTTTCCGAGGACGAAATCAACCACGAACGGATAATATTCAACGGTTATGCCGCTCTGAGTCTGACCGAGCAGAGCGTTGACGATATCGGCGACATTTGTGCTGCCGCTCGCGAGGTCGATTATCGAAGATATATCAATATTCGCGCTAGCTGCCGAACGGCAGGTCTCGCCGGGAGTTATGTTGACCTCGCTGACGATGCCGTCATATTCAGCTATCCAGCCCTTTTTGAGCGAAGATACAGAAGCGGTGAGCGAATCAAGATCTTTCTTAGAGGCTTCCATAATCGTCTTATATGTGCTCTGGGTTATCGTGCCGGACTGAGCTTCGAGAGTGACTTTTTTGAGCTCGAGCTGCATTTTTTCCATCTGGAGCTCGGAGACGCCGGAGCCGAAAATATTGGAATTGCCGCTGTTGAGCAGCTCATCGAGCTTCTTGAGCGCGGCGTTTATATCGTCCATACCGAGAGCCTTGGAGACAAGCTCCCAAAACTTATTGGACGCGTCGCTGTCCGTCTTGTTCTGGTCGTTTTTATTCTGATTGTTGTTCTTCTGCTCCTGTTCCTGCTTTTCGAGCTCTTTGTTTATCTCGGCAAGGCGAGCGTTTATTTCTTTGAGCTGAGCAGACGAACTCACGGCAGTATTCTTCGCGTTGTTATAGTTTTCAACGGCGGTCAGATACGCCTGCTGTTTCTCCGCGAGGACAGAGTTGAGCGACGATGTATCAAACGTCGCGAGCACATCGCCTTTTTTGACATATTCGCCGACCTTGACGTTGACAGTCAGCACTTTTGTGCCGTCGATTGGAATAAAGTTCCCCTTCTGCGACGACGAAACCTTTCCGGACATATCAAGAGTCTGGGTTATCGACCCCTTTGTCACCTTTGCGGTCGAGACCTGCGGCAGCGGATCGGGTTTGAAGAACATATACAGCACGCCCGCGATAATCGCGGCGCACAGGATCACAAGGATCGACACGAGCACTTTCTTTTTTGTTGACCACTTCTTTGTTTCCATGCGTATCCTCCGTCTCAAAGTTTTGGAAAAGCGCAAAGCGCATACAAATATAATAGAGAAATTGTACAGGCAAAATATAGACCTGTTGCTGTATAAATTGTGAATATTTTTTAAATTTTTAATCAGTATAAACTTTTTTTGATATTTTTTCAAGAACCCCGAAGGCGTTTCATTCTGATAAAAGCAAGTTCTACATATAGATATATAACGCCCGGAATGCGTATACCGTTTCTTGGTGAAAATCACAGCGACATCGGAGGAACGAAAATGAAAAGGATCGCAGCAATTCTGCTCACCGTTCTTGCTCTACTGCTCGGTGCGTGCTCGGTGCAGAGATATTCCGATGCAGCGATGTTCTGCAGGCGGTTCAACAGAGAATATAAAGAATCCCTGCTCGATATTGAAACC
>DJQG01000069.1:32962-35724 GCA_002438685.1 Ruminococcaceae bacterium UBA6392
TCACGGAGACGGACGGATGCACCGTGTTCAATCTGACGCCGAATGAAAACATTCTGATATCTCTGTATACGGACAGCGACGGGATGCGGATAAAGCGGATAAGCATAACGGCACACGGAAATGTTGAGGATATGCAAAACGGACTTTTCGCGCGTTTTCTGGCACTCTGCAAATGCGCAGTCCCCTCCTATTCAAACGGCGAGGATACATATGAAGATATTTCGGCGAAGCTCAACATGCCGAACGGAAACGGCTACGCAACCGCGATAACGCAATATACGCATGGTGAATCGGTGAAATATGCCTATTCCGCCGATGTTGAAGGCGCATTTTTTTGCATGGAAAACAAAAGTCTGTGCCGCACGGACGAAGAGCACCTGACTCTCCGCGACGACGGCACAGACCTAAAAAGCTGAAAACAACTTTTATTCTTTTATGATTTTATAGGCGACATCGGGCGTATCGCTGATTATTGCATCGGCTCCGATATCGTTGAGACGCTCTATCTCATCGGGGTCATTTATCGTCCAATACTGCACGGCTATGTTATAGCGGTGCGCATAATCGACCATCTTCTTGGTTCCGAGGCGGACGACATGGAACTGGTTCGCGGGAATCTGGAGAGCATCGTATTTGAACGAATCTTCGCCGAGGTCGAGATTGAGAAGCGCCGCGCCATAAAATTTAAGCACTTCCGCAATACCCGCCGAGCGAAGCATATCGGGATGCTTTTCATCGACATATTCGGTGACTTCGCCCTTGAATGTGCCGAAGATAACGCGGTCGAGAAGTCCTCGCTCCTTGAGCACATCATAGAGAATATCAACGCCGCGCATACCGTTTTCACCGCCGTCTTTTATCTCAATGATATAGCTGTATTTGCCGTGGGATTCGAGCTTGTCGAGCACATCCTCAAGCAGCACCGCGCGCAGATCATCTGGGATTTTATCGCCGCGCAGACCTCTGTAGGGATAGCTGCCGTCCTCCGCCTGGAAATTTTCGCCGAAGTTGAGCTCACGCAGCTCGGCATATGTATGGTCGATAGGCTTGACATCTTCGTAGCCGAAATATTCGACGGCGTTTGTGGTTCTATCGAGCGTATCGTCGTGCAGGAGGATAAGCTTGTTATCCTTTGTGATATGCAGATCGAACTCGAAGATATCGGTGTTGAAATCCTTACTGTTCATGCATGACTCGAACGCGAGCATCGTATTTTCTGGCATGATTCCGCCGCCCGAGCGATGTGCGGAGACGAGCGCGGCATCAGCCGTGATATACGGGTTGATCTCGCCGCTGTAAGTCGTTGCCGCAGGCGTCCACGCCATGAGCGCGGCATACACGCCGACAAAGACAACTACAACGGCTAAAATGATACCAATGACTTTGAGCGCGGTTTTCTTTCCGCTCTTCTTTTTCTTCGACATTTCAGTTCTCCTTTTTGGCAAAAACAATGCCCATTGTGATTATGTATAAAAACATACCACAACAGGCAGAAAAATGCAATGAAATTTACAGAATTTGTTTATTCATTTTCTTCTTTCATGCTTTTGTACTTCTCGCGGGTAGCAAGTCCGCCGCGGATATGACGCTGAGCCTTGTTTATATCGAGTATCTCGCGCACCTCGCTGTAAAGCTGGGGATTAAGACTGCGGAGCCTGCGCGCGACATCCATATGTACGGTCGACTTTGAAACTCCGAACTGTTTTGCCGCCGCCCTGACAGTTGTCTTGTTCTCAACTATATACTCAGCAAGCTCAACGGCTCTCTCCTCTACTATTCCTTTCAAAACGAACCCTCCCATTTTTCAATGTCGCTAATAGATATGCAAAACGGGAGGGCTTTATTCACTTATTGCAGGGCTTGTTTTAAAGAATAAGTACAAAAGTGCCGGCGGTTATCAGCGCACCGCCGAGAACGGTAGTCCAGGTCACTTTTTCATGCAGAATAACGAACGCAAGCACGATGCTTATAACGACGCTGAACTTGTCTATCGGCACGACCTTTGACGCTTCGCCGATCTGGAGAGCATGGTAATAGAACAGCCACGAAAGCCCCGTTGCAACGCCGGAGAGGATAAGGAAAATCCAACTGCGCGTGCCGATGCTGCTGATTCCGTGATGTGCGCCTGTGGCAAAGACTATGCCCCAAGCGAGAACGAGCACGACGGCGGTTCTTATTGCCGTGGCAAGATTGGAGTTAACTCCTTCTATGCCTATTTTGGCAAGAATCGATGTCAGCGCGGCAAATACCGCCGAAAGCAGCGCGAAAGTTACCCACATAAATGCTCCTCCTTTTTTCCCGGACTTTTTTTCCAAGGCATATCACCTCTTTGCAGCCGTCGAAGGGCGGTCGCTGTATTTTGTTTTATATCCTCGTGTCGAGAAGATCCGTGTATTTTTCCTTGAATTCGGCAAAAGTGCCGTCCTCAAGGCTTTGGCGTATCTTCTCCATGAGGGTATTGTAGAACCAGAGATTGTGCATGACGCACAGGCGCATGGCGAGCATCTCGCCGGACTTGAACAGGTGTCTGATATATGCTCTCGAATGTCTGCGGCAGGTCGGGCAGGAGCACTCGAGATCGATCGGGCGCAGGTCGCGCTCATACTTTGCGTTGTTGAGATTGATTATACCGCCCATGGTGAAGAGATGTCCGTGGCGGGCATTGCGGCTGGGCATAACGCAATCGAAAAGGTCGACGCCACGAGAAACACCCTCAAGGATATTTCCGGGAGTGCCGACACCCATAAGATAGCGCGGCTTAT
>DJQG01000032.1 GCA_002438685.1 Ruminococcaceae bacterium UBA6392
GGCAGAATGGAGATTAATATGAGCTATATTGACGACATAATACTTCACGTTCAGCAGAAGAACGCGACTCAGCCGGAGTTCGTCCAGGCTGCGACGGAGGTTCTCGATTCCATTCGCCCGGTTGTCGAGGCGAACAGGACATATCAGGATTGGGCTCTTCTCGAAAGGCTCGTTGAGCCGGAGAGGGCGACGGTTTTCCGCATCTCGTGGGCGGACGACGCGGGCAAGGTTCACACGAACCGCGGCTACCGAGTTCAGTTCAACAGCGCGATAGGTCCGTATAAAGGCGGTCTGCGCTTCCATCCCTCGGTCAACATGAGCATTATAAAATTCCTCGGCTTTGAGCAGATATTCAAAAATTCGCTGACGGGACTCCCCATCGGCGGCGGCAAGGGCGGCTCTGACTTCGACCCCAAGGGCAAGAGCGAGATGGAGATAATGCGCTTCTGCCAGAGCTTCATGACCGCGCTTTACCGCGTCATTGGTCCGAACACCGATGTTCCCGCGGGCGATATCGGAGTCGGCGGGCGCGAAATCGGCTACATGTTCGGTCAGTACAAGAGAATTACCGGACAGTATGAGGGCGTGCTCACGGGCAAGGGACTCTCGTTCGGCGGCTCGCTCGCGAGAACTGAGGCGACCGGCTACGGTCTTGTCTATCTCGTTGAAGAGATGCTCAAGAATCACGCAAATTCAATCGAGGGCAAGACGATAGTTGTCTCCGGCTCGGGCAATGTCGCAACCTATGCAATAGAAAAGGCAATAAGCCTCGGCGGCAAAGTTGTTACGGCGAGCGATTCGAGCGGATTCGTCTATGACCCGGACGGCATCGATGTTGAGACGCTCAAGCAGATAAAAGAAGTCCGCCGCGCAAGGATAAGCGAATATATCAAAGAGCGCCCGAACGCGAAGTTTTACGAGGGCAAAAAAGTCTGGGGCGTGCCCTGCGACATAGCTCTCCCGTGCGCCACGCAGAACGAGCTCGGCGCTGAGGACGCAAAAGAGCTGATAAAGAACGGCTGCATCGCGGTCGGCGAGGGTGCGAACATGCCCTCGACTACGGAAGCGACAGAAGTTTTCCTGCAAAACGAGATTCTCTTTGCCCCCGGCAAGGCGGCAAACGCGGGCGGCGTCGCGACCTCCGCGCTCGAGATGAGCCAGAACAGCGCGCGCGTCAGCTGGCCGTTTGAAAAGGTCGATCACCAGCTCAACAATATTATGATAAATATCTATCACAACATGGCAAACGCCGCAAAAGAATACGGACACGAGGACAACTTCGTTGTCGGCGCGAACATCGCAGGCTTCCTCAAGGTCGCCGATGCAATGATGGCGCAGGGAATAGTGTAAAGATATAAAAATCTCCCCGCAGATAAAATTCTGTGGGGAGCTTGTATCATACAAAACTATTTTCATATTTATACATCAAACGCCGAATCCAAGTAGGGGTCGGCGACTCGACGACCCTATGCCGCCGACGGCGGCACGGTAACAATCAGCAATATTTTACGCGGTCTCGTTGCAGCAGTGTTATGCCGATTGCCCGTTCGCAACTATAGCATGTATGCACTTGTGCTGACTCTGTCAGCAGCGGTGCGTCGAGTCGCCGCACCCTACAAAAGCACCGGCTAAAAAGAAAGCTTTTTCATTCAAATCTTTCTTCGATATGTTCAGCTCCCCGCAGATAAAATTCCGCGGGGAGCCGTAATTTTATTTTATCTTTTATTCTTCTATCTTTATACCCTTATCCTTGAACAAATTTTTCAGGCGTTCAACAGATGATGAGCTGAGTGCGGTCTTTGAGAGTATGAACGCGCTGTCTGCGGCGATATAGATATAAAAAGCGTGCTTTGTGATACAGACTTTCTGTATCTTTGAATACGGTATGATGCGCTTTATGCTCTTTTCGCCATGCTCTATAAGCTCCAACTTATCTTCGTAGAAATCGAACTCCTGCTCGGCGAAGAACGACTTGTCGAGCTTTTTGAACGCCCTGTATGGCGCTAAATATTGGATATAGGCATACGCCGCCGCACAGAGCACGAGGACGGCGCTCACGACATAGAGAAAGATGTTGCCGCCGACCTTCACGAAGCTCACTATAACAGCCGCGGCGCAGGCGAGCAGAAGCCAGCCGGTCGCTCCCGAGAAGCGGGTCTTTCTGCGCTTGCCGTCCGTGTAGTGGACATATTTAAGATACGAGTCAAATGTGTTTTTGCAGTTTGCAGTAACTATAAGCATATATTTCTCTGTTTTTTATTCTATACCGAGCGCGCGCCCGAGATTTTTTCCGAGTATTCCCTCTTTCGCCTCTTCGGAGATGTCGAGGGAGATTATTCTGTTTATCAGCGCTTTTGCGTAGTCGGCTTTTTTATATGGGAAGTCGAGCCCGAATATCGCACAGTCGTCGTCCCCCTGATGAATGAGCGTTCGCAGCTCATCGTCCGAGAGGGTCCAATAGTCCGGCAAGCCGTTGTCGTCGGGCATAATGCTTGTCAAGCCAGCATATACGCGCCTCGGATCGCTCGCGCGGTGATGGTTGTTGCAGATAACCGCCAGCGCCTCGCGGAAAAAGTGATATCCGCCGACATGCTCCATGCTGAATTTAAGGCGCGGGAAGTTCCACGCGACTTCGTCGAAGAGCAGCGGCTGATAGTCCGCGATACGGTGCCAGTGCAGCCCCGTGTGAAACGACAGAAACAGCCCGTTCTCCTGGGCGGCAGAATAGACTTCGCACGCTTTTTCGCCCATAATATTGAACTCCTGATATGCCGGGTGGAGCTTTATGCCCCTGAAGCCGAAATCTGCTATTCTGTTGACCTGCCCTGCGATGTCGCCGGAGTCAAAATTTATAGTTCCGAAACCGACTAGAGAGTCGTCGTTCTTTATTTCGCCCGCGAGCCAGCTTATGCAGTTGCCGGGCATGTTATATTCTCTATACTGCGACGGGAACGGCGCGAAGCAGACCGCCCGCTCTATAGAACATTCGTCCATGAGCTTTTTGAGCGAATCTATCCCGCAGCCCGGTTTCGCTTCTTCGGGAAAAACATGGGCGTGGTTCGCAAAGATATGATAATCTTTCATCTTTTCTCCTCTAATTTAATTCGAAGCCGACGAGGCGGCATTCGCCGCCGCCATGGCAGTGTCTATAGCGAGGACTATGCCCAGCGATATCAGCTCATAGTCCGGGTCGAGGATATCGAGCTCGTAGCTGTCGCCCCAGGTGAACCACTCCTTGTGGATATTCATGATGTTCCTGTCGCCGTCATAGAGCGAATATTCATGCGCCCAGAAATCGCCCTCGACTCTGAGCGAGGTGTTTTCGAGTGAATATTTCGGGCGTAAAAAAGAGAAATCCTTGACTATCTCCGCTATCTCTTCGCCGCCTATCTCGAGAATAAAATGCGGCAGAAAAGTCATCAGCCGGCGGTATATCTGCCCTATCTCCTCACCTTGCGCGTCCATGATATGCAGCCTGCCGCGCAGGGAGAAGAACTCGCCCTCGACAAAATATCTGTCATTTCCGTCTTCATCTTTCACAGTGAATTTTGAAGTCAGCGAAAAGACCTTCTGCTTGATATAGAGCTTCATTTTTTCCTCCCCTTTCCGTTTTTCAGTATATCATAAACCTCAGGTCTTTACAACTGCGGCGGCAGGTTTGCGACTAAAATAAATAATTTTTGACCGAAAATGCCCTCAACGATTGTAACAATGCAAAAAATTCAAAAACCTTGTCCCAAGTAATTGATACGCTTGTATTTTTTTGATATAATAGCTCTGTACGGGATACACAAAACGAAAGGAGACTACGTGTATGAATTATACTCAAGAAGTAGAGAATATGTGTATTGTCAAAAAGGGTCCGAACCACGGTCCTGCTCCCATCCCCGAAGAGGGCAAATGGGTCAAGGCTTACGAGATAAAGGATATCTCAGGTTTCACCCACGGTGTGGGCTGGTGTGCTCCCCAGCAGGGCGCATGTAAGCTCTCGCTCAACATCAAGAACGGCATCGTTGAGGAAGCCCTCATTGAGACCGTCGGCTGCTCGGGCATGACCCATTCCGCAGCTATGGCAAGTGAGATTCTCCCCGGCAAGACCATTCTTGAAGCTCTGAACACCGACCTCGTCTGCGACGCTATCAACACCGCTATGCGCGAGCTTTTCCTCCAGATAGTCTACGGTCGCTCCCAGTCCGCTTTCTCGGACGACGGACTTAACGTCGGCGCAGGTCTCGAGGATCTCGGCAAGGGACTTCGTTCGCAGGTCGGCACAATGTACGGCACAAGATACAAGGGTGTGCGCTATCTCGAGATGGCCGAGGGCTATGTCACCAGAATGGCTCTCGACGAGGACGATCAGGTTATAGGCTACGAGTTCGTGTCCCTGGGCAAGATGACCGACTTCATCAAGAAGGGCGACGACGCTCAGACCGCATACGACAAGTCGGTAGGCACCTACGGCAGATTCGCCGAGGCCGCCAAGTATATCGACCCGCGCAAAGAGTAAGGAGGATACGGACAATGGCATTATTTGAAAACTATGAGAGAAGAGTTGACAAGATCAACTCCGTTCTCGCTCAGTACGGCATTTCCTCCATCGAGGAGTGCAAAGAGATCACTCTTGCAAAGGGCATCGACTGCGACAAGATCGTCAGAGGTACCCAGCCCATCTGCTTTGAAAACGCTATCTGGGCATACACAGTAGGCTGCGCTATCGCTATAAAGAGCGGCGCTGTCAAGGCTGCTGACGCCGCTGCCGCAATCGGCATCGGTCTCCAGTCTTTCTGCATCCCCGGCTCCGTCGCCGAAAACCGCAAGGTCGGTCTCGGCCACGGCAACCTCGGCAAGATGCTCCTCTCCGAGGAGACGGAGTGCTTCTGCTTTCTCGCAGGTCACGAGAGCTTCGCTGCCGCTGAGGGCGCTATCAAAATAGCCCTCAACGCAAACAAGGTCAGAACCAAGCCCCTGAGAGTTATCCTCAACGGTCTGGGCAAAGACGCTGCGATGATAATCTCCCGCATCAACGGCTTCACATACTGCAAGACGGAGTTCGATCCCTACACCGAGACCGTCACCGTCACCGAGCAGAAGGCTTATTCCAATGGTCCGAGAGCGGACGTCAAGTGCTACGGCGCAGACAACGTTCCCGAGGGCGTGGCTATCATGAAGCTTGAGAACGTCGGCGTTTCCATCACCGGCAACTCCACCAACCCGACCCGCTTCCAGCATCCGGTCGCAGGCACCTACAAGAAGTGGTGCGTCGAGAACGGCGTCAACTACTTCTCCGTCGCTTCCGGCGGCGGCACAGGTCGCACCCTGCATCCCGACAACATGGCGGCCGGTCCCTCCAGCTACGGCATGACCGACACCATGGGCCGTATGCATTCCGACGCCCAGTTCGCAGGTTCTTCCTCCGTCCCGGCGCACGTCGAAATGATGGGTCTTATCGGCATGGGCAACAACCCGATGGTCGGCGCGACCGTCGCCTGCGCTGTTGCAGTCGAAGAGGCTATGAAATAATCGGACAACCGATAAAAGCACAAAAAGGGAGACATTCAGAAGAGTGTCTCCCTTTTTCAATTGTGGCAAGAAAATTTGCGCAAAATCCGCCCTGCATTTATCACTCTGAACGAAGCGAAACGCCCGCCGCAGCACATCATATACTGCGGCGGGCTTAATTTATTCAGACCTCTATATAATACGGGCAGATGTCCTCGTAGCTGCCGTCTTTCATTCTGAAGCCGCCGGGGATAGTCCCGAGCTGTTTGAAGCCGATGCGCTCATAGAGGTGGCGCGCGTGGATGTTCGTCCTGACGACGGCGTTGAACTGGAGCACTCTGAAGCCCTCGTCATGTGCTCGGCGGATGCAGTCGAGCACCAGCTTTTCGCCGATGTGCTGTCCTCTGCTTTTTGACGAGACCGCGTAGCTCGCGTTGCAGATGTGCCCGCACCTGCCGATGTTATTCGGGTGCAAGATATAGAGTCCGAGCACTTTTCCGTCAACTTCGGCAACGCCGCAGTAAGTCTGCGCGGCGAAGAACTTTTCTCCGCCGGTGCTGTCGAGCGTCTCCTCCTGCGGAAAAGCCACGCCGTCCTCGACTACTTCATTCCATACGGCAATCATCTCCGAAAGATCGCTGCGCTTATATTTTCTGATTGTTACTTCGCTCATTTTATTCCATCCGGGAGGTTTTTAAAGAAACGCTTTTATACCGTGATCGAGGGCGATTATGTCGCCGAACGGGGCAAGCGGCGTTTTATTCCAGTGGTTTCCGCTTATCTTCACCGCCGAGCAGCAGTCGCCAATGCGAATGCGCCCGCATCTCAAATCAATGCCGTCGATACTCCGCGTGTTGATTATTTTATTGTTAGTAATATTCAAGCCCGAGACATTGTCGGCGCGGAGTATATAATTTTCGCAGTTTATGAAGCGGTTGGAGTCGACGGTTATATTCGAAAACGCCGCGACCTGCGCTCCGCTGCCCGCGATATTTGTCTCTATTCTGATAGCGGAATCCCAGCCGCTGTAGCAGCCGAGCTTGAACTCGTTGTTTCTGATAACAAGATTGTTGACTCCCGTACCCTCGTACCAGAGACCGGGCATGATATCCATAACGATTTTTATCTGCTGACCCATTATTTTATAGAATCGGTTGTTCTCGCAGAGTCCGTTGTCGCTCTGGAGCAGCAGTCCGCGTGCGCGGTGCTCGTGAAAATAGTTGTTTGAAATAACATAATTTCCGCTGTCGCAGTCGGCGATATACATTATCGTATCGGCGGCTATTTCTTCGGGCAGTGTTCTGTCAAAGCTTATCATGCCGTCGGCGGAGATATCGGTTATCTTCGCTTCAAAATCTGTGTCGGCATAAGTGCCGAGCTTGAATTTCATTGTGTCGCCGATGTTCAGCAGATACTGATTCGCATACACCGTGAGCGCATTGTCGGACACGCGCTGTTTTATATAGAGGAGATTGTCGTGGACATTGAGCGAGTCGTCGCCCATATAGCTGAAATCGCAGCCGGAAACTCTGAAATGCCCGTTCGTGTCCGCGATATGCACGCCGTCGGCGGTCGCCGAGATGTGGCGAGTTTTTTCATATCCCGGGCGGATGCCTATGGACGAGTTCAGTATCTGATAGCGGCTGACGCGCTGAGTGAAGAGCCAGCCCATGCCGGCGGCGGAATATATCTTCACGCCGTCAAAAGTAATATTCTCCGACGCGCCGCAGACCGAGAAAACCTGAGAGCCGTAGACATAGTGGCGGACAAGATAATATTCGCGGTTTTTGAACTCGTCGAGCGAGCCGTCGTGGGTCACTCTCAGAACATTTTTGCCGACTTTTTCAATGCTTTTGATTATCTCGGGGTGCTGATAAATATAATTTTCCTTGCTCTCGCCCGCCGCGCCGAAGGTCAGCGTCTTGGGGTCGAGCTGAGTCATCACCATGACAGCGATATCCTCCGGCACTTCGTCAAGCTCGGTAAAGCGCATATCAAATGTGTGCTTTACCGCGTTTCGCTTCTCGATTTTAACAACTGAAGCGAGGCGGGATTCGTCCCAATCCCAGTCTATGGCAAGCCCTTTTATCTCAAAATTTTCGCATCTGCTTATCTCGAAATATCTGTCGCAGTCAAAGACGAACACCGCGCCCTCGGCGTCGATGAGAACATCCCTGAGCGAATTTAAGCCGATAGTGTTCTGCGGCGAGAAGCGGTATTCCCCGGCGTCTATTACAAGGCGCGTTCCCGGATTCCTGCGGCAGTAATCGATCGCGCGGCAGAAAGCGTCCGTGTTGTCCTGCGCGTCACTGTCCATGC
>DJQG01000052.1 GCA_002438685.1 Ruminococcaceae bacterium UBA6392
CGAAACGCGGGTAGTGTAAAATATTCGATTGCTGTGTGACGCGAAGGTAGAGTGTGAATTATACAATTTCATATCGTGCCGCTTGCGCGGCAGCGGTGCGTCGAGTCGCCGCACACTACGAGTTACATGTCAATAAATCACTGCAAAATTCGCGGACGGATGATATCCGCCCTTGCGCGATTGTGCTGATTTGCAACATTGCGACAATTGTCTGCCGTCTATACTTATATCCGCAACACCCAACTTATCAAACTGATAAACAGTGCGCTTCTATACACTTGCAGTAATATAAATAAAGCCGACTTATGAACGCTTCGCTAACGGTATGCAGTGTTTTTGCTGTCTGCCGAAGTTGAAAAAGTCATATTTAAATAGTATAATATAATCTATCTTCAACTTACGAGGTCTTATCTATGCCCGAATATGAAAAGATAACATTTGAAAACGGCTTTCGTCTGCTCCTGAGCGAGGACGGCAGGGCGAAGAGCTGCTCCATGGGCGTGTGGGTCGGCAGCGGCTCATGCTATGAGAGTGACGACACGGCGGGAATATCCCATTTTATCGAGCACATGGTGTTCAAGGGCAGCGCCCTGTATTCCTCCGAGGATATCGCTTCGATATCCGACAGAATGGGCGGCGAGCTCAACGCCTATACCGATAAAGAGTGCACCTGCTTTTATACCCGCGTCCTCTCCGCCGATGCGCCTGCGGCGTTTGAGCTGATAGCCGATATGGTGACTTCGCCGCGCCTTGACGCTGATGATTTGGAGCTCGAAAAGGGCGTCGTGTGCGAGGAGATAGCCATGTATGAGTCAAACCCCGCCGACCTCTGCGCGGATCTTTTCTATCTTGTGGCGTTCCCCGAGCATAAGCTCGGCAAAAATGTTCTCGGCACGCGTGATTCGGTCAATTCCATGACCCCCGATATGCTGAGAAAGCATATGGACAGATTCTATTCTCCCGCGTCTACAGTGGCCTGCTTCTGCGGCAAGTTCGAGCGGGATAAGATAATCGCGCTGTGCAAACGCTATTTCTCGTCGCCCGCTAATAAAGGCACAATACCGGTTTTGCCAAAGGCGGATTTCTGTCCCGGAGTGCATATCTTCGACAAAAAGACGGAGCAGAATCAGATAGTTATCGGCTTCTCAGCACCCGCTCTCGGGACGGACAGCCGCTTCGCCTGCCAGCTGATAGCCTCGATGCTCGGCGGCTCCGCGTCGTCGCGGCTCTTCCGCCGCCTGCGCGAGGAGCAGGGGCTTGTCTATTCGGTCGATGCCTGCGCGTCGTCGTATCTGAGCGCGGGCGTGTTCGCCGTGAGCATGGGCGTGTCACGCGAATCGGAGAAAAAAGCTGTTCTGACCGCGGCGGAAGTCCTGCGCGAGTTTCCGGATACCATGACGGAAGAGGAGCTTGACCTCGCGCGCGACCACTATCTTTCGGGGCTTATAATGTCCCTCGAATCAAATTCCGCCCGCGCGGCGCGCTACGGCACTGGTGAATTGTTGCTCGGCGGCGCGATAAGTGAAAAGGAGCTCGAGGAGAAAATAAGAGGTGTGAGCATTGATGAGATACGCTCGCTCGCGCACTCGTTTTCGTCCCTCTCCAACGCGTGCATATGCGCGGTCGGCAGAACGGCAGGAGCTAAGTTCTACAATAAGGTTGTCAGCGGCAAAAAATAATGATATAATTAACAATAATATTTTTATGAGAGGCAGTCCGCAATGAAGGGAATAAAGGATGCACAGAGAATAGTCGTGAAGGTCGGCACCTCCACGCTTACATATGATACGGGAAAAGTAAATCTCAGGCGCATGGATAAGCTCGCGCAGGTGATTTCCGACCTGAGAAATTCCGGCATAGAAGTGGCGCTCGTCACCTCTGCGGCGATAGCTGTCGGCGTCGGAAAGCTCGGACTTCCCGCAAGACCCAAGGATATCCCGAGCCGCCAGGCGGTCGCAACGGTCGGCCAGTGCGAGCTGATGTTCATGTATGATAAGCTCTTTTCCGAATACGGCAACACGATAGGTCAGCTGCTCATAACCCGCAGCGACTTTGAAAATAACGAACGCAGAGCGAATCTCTCGAACTCTTTTGAAAAGCTCTTCGAGTTCGGCGCGATCCCGGTTATCAACGAAAACGACAGCATCGCGGTCGAAGAAATAGTCTTCGGCGATAACGATACTCTTTCCGCCATGGTCGCAAAGCTCGTCAACGCCGACGCGCTGATAATTCTCAGCGACATTGACGGACTCTATTCCGGCAACCCGCGCGAGGACGAGAACGCCTATCTCATCCCCGTTGTCGAGGAGATAAGCGATGAACTCATGGCGATAGCCGACACAAAGGGCAGCACCCGCGGCACGGGCGGCATGGTGACGAAGCTCCACGCCGCGCAGATAGCGACAGAAGCTGGGATAGACACCGTCGTTATGAACGGTGCTCAGCCCGAGGATATCTACAGACTGCTCGACGGCAGACAGACCGGAACTTATTTCAAGGCGAAAGCTTAACGGAAGGAGCGCACATAATGGGCGCAGGAACTGTTTTATCAATAGCCAAAGGCGCAAAAGAAGCTCAGCGAGAGCTTGCACGCGCCGGCGGAGCAAAGCGCGAAGCGGCGCTCAGAGAGATCTCATCAGCCCTTCGCGAAAATGTGCAGAGCATATTGGAGGCGAACCGCGCAGATATAGCGGCGGCACGCGAAAACGGCATGACCGAGTCGATGATAGACCGCCTGACCCTCACCACAGAGCGCATAGAGGGCATGGCAAAGGGTGTTGACGATGTCGCGGCGATGCCCGACCCCGTCGGCAGAGTCCTCTCCGGCTCGACAAGACCGAACGGGCTCAGAATAGAGAAGGTCACCGTGCCGCTCGGCGTTATCGGTATAATATATGAGGCGAGACCGAATGTCACTTCTGATGCCGCTGCCCTCTGCCTCAAGGCGGGCAACGCAGTCATACTGCGCGGCGGCAAAGAGGCGATAAATTCAAACAAAGCCGTGGCGCATCTCATGCGAGCGGCGGTGGAAAAAGCGGGACTTCCCGCAAATGCCGTGAATCTTATCAAAGATACCTCGCGCGAGAGCGCAAACGAGCTGATGAAGATGAACGGGCTCGTCGATGTGCTCATTCCGCGCGGCGGAGCGAGTCTTATAAAGAGCGTAGTCGAGAATTCGACTGTCCCTGTTATCGAGACGGGCTCCGGCAACTGCCACATATATATCGACGAGTTTGCGGATATCGACATGGCGGCGAATATTGTTTTTAATGCCAAGACTTCGCGCCCGTCCGTCTGCAACGCCTGCGAGAGCGTGCTCGTTCATAAAGCGGTCGCCGAGGAGGCAATAGTCGCCGTGGCGGGCAGACTCAAAGAGAAGAATGTCGAGATTTTCGGCGATGAGATAGTCTGCTCCGTCCTTGATTTTGCAAAGCCCGCGACAGAAGAGGACTGGGGAAAAGAATATCTCGATTACAAGATCAGCATAAAAACGGTAGATAATATCGATGAGGCGATAGCGCATATCGCGAAATACAGCACGGGTCACAGCGAGAGCATTATCACCGAGAACTATCTCAATGCGCAGAAGTTTTTGAACGAAGTCGATTCGGCAGCGGTCTATGTCAATGCATCGACCCGCTTTACGGACGGCGGCGAGTTCGGCTTCGGCGCGGAAATAGGCATATCCACCCAGAAGCTCCACGCGAGAGGACCTCTGGGACTGAATAATCTGACGAGCGAAAAGTATGTTGTCTACGGCTCGGGTCAGATACGCTGAAGGAGGAAATTCCATGAGCACTAACACATCGGCACAGGAAAAGAAAAAATGGGCGTTCCCGCTGGGCATAGTGATAGTTGTCCTCGCCGTTATCGGACTTGTCACGGTGATAATCTTCGCCGTGCGCGGAATCGGCAGCCTTACGGACAACAGCGACAAGTTCGAGAAATACGAGCAGTTCCTGTCGCCCGTCATAATGAACGACCCCGATCCGTTTGACGATGTCAGCGGCGCACAGATGAGCCAGCTGATAGATGCATCTATATGGTCGCTGATGAAGAGCGATATCGATATAGACCAGTATGAGTACGCCGAGGGCGATGTCTCCGGCGTTATAGTCCCGCAGAAGGATGTCGAGAAGCAGTTCGCAAAGCTCTTCGGCACGGATGTCAAACCCGTCCACTGCACCGTTGACGGCGGAACCTATACGTTCACCTATGACGAGGCGAAGCAGGCTTATATCGTCCCGCTTACCGGCGTTATGCCGACGTTCATTCCGCGAGTCATATCTCAGCAGAAGAAGGGCGATTCGATAATCCTCACCGTCGGCTGCATCAGCGGCGACGGCTGGGAGCAGGACGCAAAGGGCAACTATGTTGAGCCCGCGCCGAGCAAATATCTCAAAGTGACCCTGCGTGTCAGCGGCGACGGATATTTCATCAGCGCGATTCAGAACACCGACGCGCCCGAGACCGCCGCAACAACTGCGCCCAAGACTACCGAGGCGGATACGACTCTTCCCGCAGAGACTCAGGGCGAGGTGCAGACCGAAGCTCCGACAGAGTCCGAGGCTCAGACCGCCGCGGAGGGCTGATATGTATATTCACGCCCCGTGCTTCGATCTCGATGAGCTCGCCCGCGACAATCTGCATATACACACCTCGTTTTCACGCTGCGCGAAGCCCGAGATGACGGTTGAAAATATTTTTGCCGAAGCGGCGCGCATAGGCTACAGGACAATAGCTCTTACCGATCATTATAACGACGATATCGACGATGAAGAGGCTCTGCGGAGACTCAAAACGCTCAGAGAGCAGGGACAAAAGCTCGGCGAGCCGTGCAGAGTGCTCTACGGAATGGAGCTTTCGGGCTACGGCATCGGCAAAACTCTCGAGGGCGACAAACTCAGAAATGCGCTCGATTACAGGCTCTATTCCTGCAATCATTATCATCTCGACTTCTGGGAGCAGGCGGCGGAAATCACGCCGTGCGCATATGCCGAGCACGCGCTGAAAAATGTCACTTCGCTTATAAAAAGCGGCAAGCCGGACTGCATAGCCCATCCGCTGACCGCCGGATATGTCCGCGCGTTTGAAAACAAAACACTCGTCAGCAAAGCGATAACCGACAATGAACTCGGCGATATAATGACCCTCGCGAAGGAGCACGAAGTCGCATGGGAGCTCAATATCGGCAATATTTACGGCGACCCGGAGTTCAGCCGCAGAATGTGGAACACCGGCAGAGAGCTCGGCTCATGTTTCAATATGGGCGCGGACGCGCACTTGATAAAGAACATCGATTTTGCGCCGCATATGAGCGAGATAAAGAAAATACTCGGAGTATAAAATAGAAATCCTACCCGCTGCGGGTAGGATTTTTTGTCTTACAGTGTGAACGTGTGCAACTCAAATCCAACTATCCCAATTTTTTGCTCAGACACCACGCTGCCCAATTTTCTGTTCTGTAGAATTTGCCGGACATCGTGTGCCCGCATTTGTCCCAGCGGGTGTATTTTATGTCTGCTCCGAGTTTCTTGAGCTCGGCGGCGTAGTAATCGTCGCTGTCTACTTTCACATTTGTGTCGTCCGACGAATGTGCCGCCCAGATCGGCGTTTTGACTAATCGCTCAGTGTCATATTTTTCGTAGCTGCGATCCAGACACAAGCCGCCCATAACGGGTACTGCCGCCGCAAAATATTCAGGGAAAAGATAGACAAGCTGCCAGACGCAGTAGCCGCCAAAGGAAGTGCCGATGATATATATGCGCGTTCTGTCGAAATCTGCAGGCAGCTCATCTATAAGTTTCTTTATCGATTTTATGTAATTTTGCATCGCTTCGCCTCTGTTTGAGCCGAAAGGCGCCTGCGGCAAAAGGATATTGCAATCTGTTTTTAATAATTGCTTGTACAACGGCAAGTTGTCGAACAGCTGCTTGAAATTATCATTGCCCATTGCGCCCGCGCCGTGTAAGAGAACAAACAACGGCTTGTTTTTATCTTTGCTTGCACGAAGCCGGAAGGGGAAGCATATTTTATTCTCTCGGTCGGTGTATTTGTAGGCTGAAAATCTGCCGCCGGATACTTTCTTTATGCCGTCGCCGCTGCGGCTGAGCTTTTTCTCAATACTTGCAGCTGCATTATTTTGCTTTTTCTTGTAGCGCTTGTAGTATCTGTACGCCTTCGTGATCGAATGGGGCATTTTGCCCTTTTTCTCGATGGAACCTTGCGACAGTATATATAAATATCCGTCGCTGCCCTCGAGCTGACTTTCTTTTAAAAGGCTTTTGATTGTATCAAGCTCGCTTTCATCAAAAGCTATGAGAGCCAGTCCAATATCCAGCGAGCCCTTTTCAATATATGGCTCGAAAGGCGCAATATCGCAGAAATCGCTGTCAACAAGACAGCGGAATCTCAAGTCGCTCATAAAATCACCGTATATTCAGAATGTGCATTCACATGGTGCGGTTATTTTTTCAGATACTCCGCATACTGCCTGTAAAGCTCCGCCGAGCTTTCATGTCCGGCGAACGAGCCGGAATCCTCGGGATTCATCAGCCCGATATACTGATATCCGATTATTTTATCCGCATACGGCGCGACGTTCGCTATCTGCCGCTCGATTCGCTTGAAATCGGCGGGGAGCAGTGCGCTTTTATACACCATGCCCTCGAATTTGAACAGCTCGATATCAGCCCAGAGCGCGGCGCGACCGGCTTTATCATGGGCTTTTTTGAGGTGTTCAAATATTCTCTCGCTCTGCCACACGCGCGTCTTCTTGACGCCGATTTCGTCCTGATACGCTATGAAATCGACATCGAGCGAGGCGAGCGCGTCGATATATTTTGAGTTCGTGAGCGTGAGATTTGTGCCGTATGGCGCGATGAGCGTCTTTTTGTCGGGCGTAATTTCATGGCAGCGGGCGGAGCAGAGATTGACATATTTCATGAAGTCGCCCGAGAAGCGCAGGATAATACAGGTCTCGTCCGGGAAGTACCAGCCGTAGAAGCTTTTGTGCCGCGCGTATTTTTCCGTCAGCTCATCCATGGCTTTAAACGAGCGGCCTATTACCTCGCTCGAGGTTATGTTGACTCCGGGCTTCGTCCAGTCGCCGTAAAAACCGTTGCCGAGGAAAACTTTTATGCCGCATTTGTCCGCCTCGTCGAGCACCGCCTCGATAGGGTCGGCGCAGGGGATATCCGCCAAAGGAAAAACTGACGACTCAAAATAGCAGCGGTCATAGAGTGCTGTCGCCATGACGACTATATATTCCATGCCGAGCGCCGATATCTCGCGCACCTTTTCGCGCCAGTTTTCGGCGGCGAAAGCGTCGAGCGCGGGGTTCCAGTATTTGCCCTCCGCGGTGTTGTGATGATGAATTTCAAAAAAAGTTCCGTCGATTCCTCTTGACATGATTTACCTCCGTATAAATAGGGCAATATCTTGAAAACTCATACCAAAGTTTCCGTTTTCAAGGTGTCATGTTTTTTCTTTAAGTTTTGCATGAGGAATGTTGGCTTTATTATATTCTTCCATAGTCCTCGCGCTCCGTCAAAACTTCGTTTCGCGACCTCTCCTGTCAGAGAAAGGCAGTTTTTACAACAAGCTTTTTCTTTAACTTAATATAACATTTTTAACGAAAACTTTCAAGCTATATACAAAGCAGAGTTATCCCGAATTTACGGGATAACTCTGCTTTTTGATGGTATGACAAAAGTATGGTGGCTGTTCCTGCCGTGATTTTACCTGTTGACAAAACATTCGAATATATGAAATTAAAACCTTGCCATCTGAATTAAATATATCTAAAAAACTATTTTTCTTCAATTATCACAATAGTGTCAACAAAAACTAGCGGGTGGTTCCCATTAGTTACTTCCGCTAATTCCCCATAAAATTTCACTAAAGTTTCCTCGCGCAAGTCAACAATAATAGGATTATCGTCGTCTAAGAAAAACGTCCAGTAGTCTGTGGAAATTTCTGCCCCTGATCTTCCTTGAGCGCTAATACTTTCTATTCTATCAACTACCTCAATTTTATTTCTACTATATTTTTCGTCATATGCATATTCATTCTCACGATACAAACGATAAAGTTCTTTCATATCTTTCGTATCTAACATTTCACTGCTACCGTCAGAATATGTAATCTTAGCATAATATGGCGATTTTCCACACGCAGATAATCCCGCACAAACAAGAATAATGGCAAACAACACGCATAAAGCTTTTTTCATTTTAATCTTCATTTTGATCAACTCCTGATATTTTGTAATTATGCTTTAGTTTTCTTCGGGCATGGTGCATCGATCGGTATTTGCCAATGTCCGTTTTTCTTTTCAGCGCCAAATGTAACTTTTATTATGCCGTCTTTGCACCATTTCCGAATGGTTGATTCGGAATAACCCCACTTTTTTGCAGCTTCTTTTACAGATAGATACTGCATATTTCGACCCTCCTTCTGTGTAATAACCGATATTGGTTAATATGATTATATACCGCAATCGGTTAATATGTCAATAGAGAGGATTGAAAAATTATGATTTCCTATGATAAATTATGGCAAACTATGAAAGAAAAGGGTGTTACACAGTATACTCTTATTAAGAAATACAATATCAGTCCCGGTCAAATCACACGATTAAAACGAAATGAAAGTGTCAGCACACATACAATAGAAATATTTTGTAAGATTTTGAAATGCAATGTCGAAGATATTATGCAATACATAGACGATGAAAATATAAAATAAGCGGGGATTGTTTCCCTGCTTTTGTTTTGCCTCTATTACGGCACGGGCATATCATATTGCCGCCGTCGGAGCGGTATTTTTAAATCTCTCGGAGAAAATTCAGAAAACTTGGAAAAATTCTTTACAAATACGCTCAATGCTGGTATAATACCGTTGTATGCGTCCGCTACTCGGCTTATGGATCAAACCTCAAAGAGGTTTTCACCGGCCTTTTGCTGGGTTTCGGAGCAAATATTAAAATGAGGTGAAAAGAAATGACTCAGTCAGAAAAAACCGCAATTATGCAGGAGTACGCTATCCATGAGGGCGATACCGGTTCTCCGGAAGTCCAGATCGCTGTTCTCACCAAGAGAATCCGCGACCTGACAGAGCATCTTAAGGAGCATCCGAAGGATCATCATTCGCGCCGCGGCCTTCTCAAGATGGTCGGTCACAGACGCAATCTCCTGGCATACCTTCAGAAGGTTGACATTGAGCGCTACCGTGCGATCATTGCCAGACTCGGTATCCGTAAATAATTGCACGACGAGCAGGCAGGAGTTTATTTCTGCCTGCTTTTCTGAACTCACAATCGACAGACTGCAACGGTTTTAGCAGTGAATCGGGGCTCCGGGAAGCCGGGGAACGGATTTATTGCTAAGTCCGGGGGTCTGTGGAAATAAATACAAAGAGGTAAAACTATGTTCGAGGATTTCAAAAAGTTTGAAACTGAAATCGCCGGCAGACCCTTCGTTGTTGAAGTCGGCAAGATGGCTCAGCTCGCAGGCGGTTCGTGCCTCGTCCGTTACGGCGAGACCGATGTGCTCTGCACCGCAACCATGGCTGCAAAGCCGAGAGAGGGCGTGGATTTCTTCCCGCTTTCAGTTGATTTTGAAGAGAAGCTCTATTCCGTGGGCAAGATTCCCGGTTCGTTCCAGCGCCGTGAGGGTAGAGCGAGCGAGAAGGCAACTCTTGCATCGAGAGTTATCGACAGACCTATCCGTCCTCTGTTCCCCAAGGATATGAGAAATGATGTCAGCGTCGTGGCTACCGTTATGTCGGTCGATCCCGACTGCCAGCCCGAAATCGCCGCTATGCTCGGCGTTTCCATCGCGCTCTCCATTTCCGAGATTCCGTGGGACGGTCCGATCTCCGGCGTGAGTGTCGGTCTTATCGACGGCGAGTATGTTATCAACCCCACCGAGGCTCAGCGTGAAGTCAGCCGCATGGCTGTCACCGTCGCCTCCACCTCCGACCTCGTCGCAATGATCGAGGCAGGCGCAAAGGAAGTCACCAATGATGAGATGTTCGACGGCATCATGTTCGCCCATAAGGAGAACCAGCGCATCGTCGAGTTCATAAAGGGAATCCAGGCAGAAGTCGGCAAGAAGAAGATCGACTTCCCCTCAAACGATCCCGCGCCCGAGATGTACGAGGCTATCAAGGATTTCGCTATCGACGATATCCGCGTCGCTCTTGACACCGATGACAAGCGCATCCGTGACGAGCGCCTCAAGCCCATCTATGAGAAGGTTCACGAGAAGTTCGATGAGATTTATCCCGACGAGATAGAGAAGATCGACGACTGCCTTTACAAGACCCAGAAGTTCGTCGTGCGCCGCTGGCTGCTTGACGACGGCAAGCGTGTTGATGGCAGAGGCATCGATGAGATCCGCCCGCTTGCGGCTGAAGTTGACCTGCTCGACAGAGTCCACGGCTCGGGTATGTTCACCAGAGGTCAGACTCAGGTTCTGACCGTCACCACCCTCGGTCCCGTCAGCGATTCTCAGATTCTTGACGGCATCGACGGCGAGGACACCAAGCGCTATATGCACCACTACAACTTCCCCTCGTACTCGGTCGGCGAGACCAAGCCCTCGAGAGGTCCCGGACGCCGCGAGATCGGTCACGGTGCTCTTGCGGAGCGTGCTCTTCTGCCCGTTATCCCGAGCGTTGAGGAGTTCCCGTACTGCCTGCGCCTTGTCTCAGAGGTTCTTTCGTCCAACGGTTCGACTTCGCAGGCTTCCATCTGCGGCTCGACCCTTTCGCTTATGGCTGCCGGCGTGCCGATAAAGGCTCCCGTTGCCGGTATCTCCTGCGGACTTGTTACCGAGGGCGACCGCTTCATGACCATGGTCGATATCCAGGGTCTTGAGGACTTCTTCGGCGACATGGACTTCAAGGTCGGCGGCACAAAGAAGGGTATCACCGCTATCCAGATGGATCTTAAAATACACGGTCTGACCCCCGCCATCATCCGCGAGGCTCTTGACAAGACCTACAAGGCACGCTGCTACATCCTCGATGAAGTCATGCTGCCCGTTATCTCCGAGCCCAGAAAAGAGCTCTCCAAGTATGCTCCCAAGATGCTCACCACCAAGATCGACACCGAGAAGATCGGCGACGTCATCGGCAAGCAGGGCAAGGTTATCCAGAAGATCTGCGCAGAGTGCAACTGCAAGGTCGACGTTGAAGAGGACGGAACCGTCTTCATCTCCGCTATCGACATTGATGATGCGAAGCGTGCGCTCAATATGGTTGAGACCATCGCGAACGATCCCGAGGTCGGCGCTATCTACAAGGGTGTTGTTACCCGCCTGATGGACTTCGGCGCATTCGTTGAGATCGCTCCCGGCAAAGAGGGTCTTGTTCACATCAGCCACCTTGATGTCAAGCATGTTGACCGTGTTGAGGATGTCGTTGCTGTCGGCGACGAGGTCATAGTCAAGGTTCTCGAGATAGACGACCAGGGCAGACTTAACCTCTCCCGCAGAGACGCTCTTATCGAGGTCGAGGGACTTGTTCCCGAGAACGACCTGTCCGATGAGCCCCGCAGAGCTCCCAGAAGGGACAACCGCGGCGGCAGAGACGGCGGAAGAAGAGACAACCGCGGCGGCAGAGGCGGCCACGGCGGAAAGAGATATTGATCTCTGATATAAAAATTAACAAAGACCGCTGTATCGTGAGATACGGCGGTCTTTTGATATATGCCGCGTAAGCGGCACGATATTAAATTGTAGAATTTAATATCTACCCTCGCGTCATACCCTAATCAAATGATATACACTTCCCGCGTTTCGGCATTT
>DJQG01000063.1:0-2614 GCA_002438685.1 Ruminococcaceae bacterium UBA6392
TCCCTGTCCATAATATAAGATACTTCTTTATAGGGTTTGCCGTCTTTGAAATAGATTCGCGGGACGCGGCGGGCAACGCCGCAGACGAACTCATAGTTGAAGCTCGCCGACATATCGCCTATCTCCTCGGCGCTTATCGTGCAGCCGTTGTCGCTGCCCATGAGAATGACTTCGTCTTCGATATTCAGCTCGCCTTCGATATCGGTCACATCTATCATGAACTGATCCATGCACACTCTGCCGATTATCGGCGCAAACTGACCGTTGACTATCACCCTGCCTTTTGAAGAGAGGGCGCGCGGATAACCGTCGGCATAGCCCACGGGGATGGTGGCGATTCGGGTCTCTCTGTGAGTCACAAAAGTGTGACCGTAGCTGACTCCGCAGCCGGCGGGTACGGTTTTGAGATTAACTATCTTTGTGCGAAGCTCCATTGCGGGGATAAGATCGACGCTCGATTTGTCGACCTCCGCAGAGGGATAGAGTCCGTAGAGCGAGATTCCGAAGCGCACCATATCATAGTGCTTTTCGAGTTCTTCGACTGCCGCCGAGTTGCTCAGATGCTTTATCGGTATGTTTATACCCGCCTTTTCGAGCTTATCTATAAACAGATCAAAGCGTTCCGACTGAAGAAATGCCGTTGTTTTCACGAGCTCATCGGCGCGGGCATAATGGCTGAAAATGCCCTCCGGAACAAGATTTGGGAGCTTGACTATCTTCTTTATCTGTTCGACGCTCTCGTCATTGTCCTGGAATCCGACACGCGACATACCCGTATCGAGTCCGATATGGAACTTCACTTTCTTGCCGAGGGCGACCGCCCTGTCCGACAGACGCTTTGCCATATCATAGGTATAGATATTCTGCGTTATATCATAGTTTATCAGCAAATCGTCCTGCGAGGGTGAAGTATAGCCGAGAATGAGAATCGGCTTTTTTATGCCCGCGCGGCGAAGCTCAACCGCCTCTTCAATGACGGCGACGCCGAAATAATCGACCTCGCTCTCAAGCTGATGCGCAAGCTCGACCGAGCCGTGGCCGTAGCCGTCCGCTTTTATGACCGCAAGGACTTTTGTCCCCTCGGGTATGCGGCGCTTGCACTCGCCGAGATTGTGGAGAATCGCATCTATATCTATCCTTGCATATATACGATGATACTGCATCGTTATCGCTTCCTTTGTCAGATTATTTGGGCAAGCGGGGCGGTCTCAATACCGTTTGCGTTGAGTTCCGCTTTGATGCGCTTTGCAAATTCGACCGCTTTGACTCCGTCGCCGTGAAGGCATATCGAATCGGGCTTCAATTCGATTATTTTGCCGTTTATCGACTCGACCGTGCCGTTTTTGACCATACCGATAACGCGGCTGACCGCCTCGTCCTCGTCGGTTATGACTGCGCCCGGCTTACCTCTTGCGACGAGAGAGCCGTCATCCTCATAGGCTCTGTCGGCAAAGACCTCGCTCGCGGCTCTGAGTCCGATTTTCTTCGCTTCGCTCATCATCTTGCTGCCGGAGAGGCAGAGGAGAATGAGCTCGGGGTCGATTTCATAGACAGCCTCGCATATGGCGGCGGCAAGAGTCTCGTCCTTGCCTGCCATATTATAGAGTGCGCCGTGGGGCTTGACATGGGCAAGGCAGCATCCGGCAGCCTTGCAGAACGCGGAGAGTGCGCCTATCTGGTACTGGACGAACGCCTTTGCCTCGGCGGGCGAGACGTTCATATTTCTTCTGCCGAAGCCGACAAGATCGGGAAATCCCGGATGCGCGCCGACCGCGACGCCGTTGTCGCACGCGAGGGCGACGGTCTTCTGCATCACGAGCGGATCGGACGCATGAAAACCGCAGGCTATATTGGCGGACGAAATATACTTTATGACCTCATCGTCAAGCCCCAGCTTATAGTTGCCGAAGCTCTCGCCGAGATCGCAGTTAAGATCTATTTTATGCATATCTGTGCCCCCTGTCAATATTTAAGCTCGACATTTTTGACATCGGTTATGAGCATATGCCCGGGCGAATGAGTTATCGCTATGGGAGGCTTCGTACTCATCAGAGCCGACTGCGGAGTGACGCCGCACGGCCAGAAGACAGGCACTTCGCCGGGATTTATAGTAACCGAATCGCCGAAATCGGGCTTTGAGATATCTTTGATACCGATAACGGACGGATCGCCGATATGAATCGGAGCGCCGTGGACTTTCGGCATGGCGGCGGTCGCCGCGACGGCGGTGACTATCTTGTCATAGGGCAGCGGGCGCATGCTGACAACCATTTTTCCGTGGAAAATTCCGGCGGACTCGCACTCGATATTTGTAAGATACATCGGAACATTCCTGCCCTCTTCGATATGCCTTATCGGCACGTTTGCGGCTATCAGCTCCGACTCAAAAGAGAAGCTGCATCCGATAAGAAAGCTCACAAAATCATCGCACCAAAGATGCTCGACGCTCGTATATTCACCGGTCATAACGCCGTTTTCATAGACCCTGTATTTCGGGATATCATTTGCGATATCCGCGCCGGGGGCTATTTTTTTCAAAAAGCGCGAGCCGACATCGCTGACTTCGAGTATCGGGCACGGGCGCGGGTTGCGCTGGGCGAAAAGCAGGAAATCA
>DJQG01000063.1:2632-29914 GCA_002438685.1 Ruminococcaceae bacterium UBA6392
TATGGCAGAACGCAGAGGTTCGCCTGAGCATAGCCCGCGCACATGCCTGAAGTGTTGCAGGTTATTTTGCCCTCTCTTATAAGCTGCCTTACATCGCGCGGACTCATCGAAGAATAGTCCATTTTATCTGCCTCCAATCAGGAGCCGGATATAGAGGTATCCGCTCTGAGAATCTTATACTGTAGTTTTTTGAGAAGCTTGTTGTCTTGTTTTATACGCTTGACGGCGTACTGGAGATCGACCTTTTCAAAGCGCAGGCTGCCGCCCGGACGCAGCTGAGCGAGCAGGGGCAGGTCAGAGGTGATAACCGTGGCTATCTTTGCATAGCCGCCGGTAGTCTGTCTGTCCGCCATCATGATTATCGGCTTGCCGGAGGACGGAATCTGAACCGAGCCTGCGACGATGCCGTCCGAAATTATATCGACGCCGTCAACGCTCTCGACAGGCGTGCCATCGAGCTTTATGCCCATTCTGTCGGAGTCGCCGGTGACGGAATAAGTTTCGGAATAAAAGATATTTTTGCCCTTGTCGGAGAAATAATCATCCTGCGGACCGGGTATGACATGGATGGTGACTGTGCCGCCCTTTTGCTTCTCGGGTTCGAAAACGCGGGAAGTCATGCCGTAAAGATCACCCTGCGGATAACGAAGCGGCAATATATCGCCTGATTTCAGCTTTCTGCCCTCGAAGCCGCCGACTTTGCATTTCAGATTCGTTGACATACTGCCCATAACGGGTGCGATATCAAAGCCGCCCGCCACGGCGAGATAGCCGCGAAGTCCGCTCTTAGTGCTCCCGCAATCGAGGACATCTCCTTTTTTGATGCGCACGGCGCGGTTCATCGGAAGCTCAGTGACTTCGCCCGTCTCGGAATCGGTCACGGTCGGAGCAAACTCGGCTCCGGTTATCGCAATCACATTGTCCTCGTCAAAATAAGCCTTGACGCCGAGCATGGTCATTTCGAGCACGCCGTCCGACTCGCTGTTATCGAGCAGGATATTAGCGGCTCTGGCGGCAAGCTGATCCATTGCGCCGCCCTGCTGGAATCCCGACGCCATGTAGCCGCGGCGTCCGAGATCCTGAGCGGTGGTAAGCATACCGGGAGAGATTATATGCATACTCATATCATTTCCCCTCCCCGGTCGTTATTCTGCACTCGTATTCGTTGCGGCTGACGAGTTCTTCAATGCGGCGATACTCCTGTTCATCGATGGCGAAGAAGCGTATATAATCGCCTGCGCGATAGAGTATCGGCTCCGCGCGGGTCGGGTCATAGGGCTTAACGGGCGTTCTGCCGATAAGCTGCCAGCCGCCCGGAGACGCGAGCGGATATATTCCGGTCTGCTCGCCTCCTATGCCGACGGAGCCTGCGGGAATACTCGTTCGCGGGTTTGACAGGCGCGGAGTGTGCAGGCGTTTGTCCATATCGCCGAGATAGGCAAATCCGGGCAGGAATCCGAGCATGAAGATAAGATAATCCCTGCCCGTGTGTATGTCTATGACCTCCTGCTCGGTGAGCCCGGCGTGGGACGCGACAAAGGCTATATCCTCGCCGAATTCGCCGCCGTAGCAGACGGGAATATTTAACACTCTCTTTTGCCCGTCCGACACCTGATTGAGCGATTTTATCCGCTTTTTGAGCTTCTTTATCAAAGCCTCGCAGCCCGTCTGCAAGGGATCGTAGCAGACGAGCAGGGAGCGGAACGTAGGAATACATTCCGTCACCCCGCGTATCGGCTTACGGGACAGCGAGTCAGACAGGCCGCGTATTTTTTTGTTTGTCTCGGGGTCTATAGTCCTGCCGAATTCAACATTGACCGCCGAATCTCCGGCCGGAAGAAACAGCGTTTCGTTCATAGCTTTTTACCCCTTTTTGGTTATTCGCCGAAAAAGCCCTTGTCGATGACCTTTTCGAACCAGGTCTTGCAGGTATCCTCAAGTCTCAGCGCGTAGCTGACGCACTCGCGCATGAGGTTGACTATCGTCATGTTCATGCTCTTGCCGAAACCGTCGATAGCCGGGATACACCAGCCGTACATATCAATCATACCGTTGCGAGCGGCGGCGGTTATCGCCTCGCCCTCGAGCTCGGCGGTGTGCATGATATCAATATCTTTTTTGAGATAAGCTATCGCCGCTATCATCGCGTAACAGCCCCAATCGGAAACGGTCGCGGTGATTATATTGTCGGTGATGCTCCGAACGGCTATTCCGCCGCCGCATCCGCAGCGGCACTCGCCCTCGTCGGCATAGGGAATATGCTTATGCAGATGGGGCGCGATAGTGCCCATGCCTATCTCGTTGCCGAGGTCGCCAATCGCGATATTGAGCACGCCCATAGCGCGAAGCTTATCGAAAAGGATATCCATTTTCGCCTCAAGGTCGGTCACATCAAGTCCTGTGGCGTTATGATACTTGCCGATTTTATTTTCACCGGGCGCTTCGATGCTGATAACGGCGGCGGGCTTGCCGTGGGAGATTATCTCATCGGCGCAGCTCTCTGCCTTTGACTTATCTTTTGTAAAGGGCACGACAGTCATGGATATCGGATATTTTTTCAGCTCGTCTATCGACTCATAGAGATGAAGTCCGACAACTGCCGCCATAGCTTTGACGGCGGGGACATTCTCCTCCTGGCAGACGATAACGGGCTTCGCTCCGAACGCGATAACGAGCGAACGCGCGAGCAGGACGGAGCTGATAACGCCGTCCGTCTCAGCGCTGCCGAACGGAGGCAGGACAAAGCCGGTCATTATATAGACGAGGTCATCCTGCTTGAGAGTGTCGCAGAGTTTCCCCGCCGCGTTCATGCAGAGGGGACCGCCCGTGTATTCGCGCGAGGCGGGATAGAGGATATGACACACACCGTATCCTCTGGGGTCGATGTTGGAGATGTTGTCGAGGCTGTCGCCTAAATTGAGAAGAGTGAGCTCTTTTTGCGTCATACCGTTCCCCTCCCTCAGACAGTTGTAGCATCGATAAACTCTTTGACGAGGTATTTCTGGAGGATGTCGATAAGCTCGGATGCTTTGCCGCCGACGGGCTTGCCATCTATCTCATTTGCGACAAGGCAGAACGAACCGGACGAAGAGACGATGACTTCATCGGCATCCATAAGCTCGGCGACGGTGAACGGAGTCTCATCAACCGGGATATTGTTCGCCTTGCACGCTCTGATAAGATGCGCACGGGCGATGCCGGGCAGGATATAATGATCAGTCGGAGCGGTCTTGAACACGCCGTCCTTTATGATATGTACATTGCTGTGAGCGCACTCGGTGACTCTGTCGCCGCGATGGAAAACGCTCTCGTCGCAGCCTGCCTCGGCGGTCTTCTGAGCCGCCATGACGCTCGGGATAAGATTAAGAGTTTTTATATTGCAGTGAAGGAATCTCGTATCTTCGAGGGTTATGAGCTTTATGCGGCGGGAAAGATCCTGAACCTCGGAGGGCTTTATAGTGACCCAGATATTCGCCTTGCCCTCTTTGGGGAACGCGTGGTTGCGGATACCGGTGCCGCGGGTCGCCTGCCAATAGACAAAGTTGTTGCCGGAATCGACCTTGCTGACCATATCGTTGAGAATGTCTTTCATCTCGTCCTTTGTGCAGGGAAGCTCGATGCGAAGCAGTCCCGCGCTGTTGAAGAAACGGTCGATGTGCTCGTCAAGAGCGAAGATGACGCCGTTGCGGCTGTAAGTCGCGTCATAAACGCCGTCGCCGAAATAGCACACTCTGTCGTTCATGGGAACCATCATTTCTTCAAGAGGACCGAATTTGCCGTTATAATACCCCAGATTTTTCATTTATATATCATTCCTTTCCCTGCAAAAAATGCAGGATGTAATCAACAATTATTCAAAAATCCGCGTCGGGCAAAGGCGCAAAATCAAAGCCTGTTTCCCGCGATTTTCAGCATATTCATTATACACACTATTAAATATAAATGTAAATAGCACCATTTAGATTCAATATTTTTTGTGGAAAAGCGGGATTTTCATGAAAATTTTTCGGAAATGTGTCAGAGAGCAAGGATAAAAATTCTGAAATGCAACAGAAATCAAAAAAGCGTCCCGCAAGCGGGACGCCATGTTTATTTTTGATATATCGGCGTGTTATTTATTTTCCGCCGAGCGGTCGCGCGCGTCCTCGCTGACAGAGAGCGCATTCGCCAAAATGACCGACGCGACGCCGCCGACTGCAGAAAATGTCAGAATATCGCCGTCGAGCGCGGAGAGGATCAGAATGACGACAGAAGTGAACATGTAGACTGCGCAGCCTGCCGAACGGAAAACTTTCGAAAGATTTCCGAGGATAAACGCGAGCAGCTTCAGGAAAATGAACGCCGCGGGCATGATATAGACAATAAATCCGAAAATGCCGTAGTTGAGCGCGACGGTTATGGGATCGGAATGGACTTTTGCCGCGGTCTTTATTGAATCCGTCTGATCGAACAGCGCAGCGAATTTCAAGCCGAAGAGCTTTGTCTGAATATCACCCTCGCCGAACATCTTTGAATAATAAACCGTTCTGTCGATATTTATGGCGCCTGCATTCGGGAGCGCAGGGCTTCTGAGCGAGCCGAAGCCTATCGCGGCGGCGGGAGCGTTATTCTCCTGGGCTGCCGTTCCTGGCTCCTCCGTATCGGGCGGAGCGGTAGGTTCCGGTTTCGTCTCAACGGGAGGCATCGTGCTCTCCTCCGGGCGGGTGACGCGGTTGCTGATATCGGTAAGGAAGCTCTCGATATCGGATCTGTCCGGTATCGTGGGCTTCGTCTGCCACCATCTTGTGGTCTCGGTGCTTATCTCCGATGTCTCTTCGGAGGTATCATCGGTGCTGTCGCCGGCAGGCTCTTTTGTGGATTCGCCAGAAGTAGACGCCGAGCTTTTTTCTGTAGTCTTTTTGTCATCGCCCTTTGTTGTATCGTCATCCTTTTTGTCGCTGCCGGGCACATAGCCGGAGTCAAGATCCGGGACATAATCGCCGCCGTCGTCCTCGTCCTCATCGCCGAATATCGGGGCGTCACCGTTCGGGTTGACCGTCGGCGACTGCTGACCGCTATATGTATAGAACATACCCTTGAAGCTGAATGTGCCGTCAAAGCTGCTCTTCACAGGAGATATCGGCAGGAGCGCGAGAATAAGCACGCAGAAAAGTGCGCTCGAAAGGAACGCGCGCATCATGGGCGGACGGTTCTCTTTTCTGCCGTCTCGCCAGGATGAAAATGTCCACATAAAGAGGATAGCCGAGAATATGACGGAGACAAAGAGCACGGGTTTTGAATTCGAGAGCACTGCGCCGACAAGAAGCAAGATAATACCTGCCGCCGGGACTATCCACGAGAGCGCCGCATCGGCGGGCTTTGTGCTCTCCGCTTTCTTTCTGCCGAGATGGGAGACGAAGAAGACGAGAGCGGTCGGGATAAGCAGAGCGAGCGCCACGGCGAACGAGGTCGAATAATGGAACGTGCCCTTCTTCGAAAGATAATTTATAACGAGTGTCAGCGCGTAGATGAGCGCCGTCGCCGCTATAACGGCGGGGTGGACTCTGCGTCCGACGGTCTGCGCGGTCTCGAATATAAGCAGGAACATGAACGCGAAGAAGAAAGTATCCGCCATGAGTCCGAGCATATAGAGTAACGCGACATGGTCGCCGCGGGTCGCGCTCATAAGGCACATCAGCGCGATATATGCGGCGGCGATACCGTTATAGACTTTGAACAGAGCGCTGTATTTGCCCTTGTAGAAGCCGAGGGTGAACACGGTCACGGCGACGATGATGATCGCCCTGACGGCACCCGAGACGCTGATATAATTCGCCTTGCCGAGATTGATAACGATAGATGAAAGTATATCGAGCAGCGGCTGAATGACGACCAGCGCACAGGTCAAGATATAGAGCACTGCGCTCTTTTCTCTGTTTGCACTTTTGACAGTTTTCTGATTATTCATAATTCACTGTCCTTCCGAAAAAATCATTTTTATTTTCTATATTAATTATACCACAAACCGCAAAAAATATCAATCCGAGTCAGAGCGTGGCGACTTCCATGCCGCGGCTCTCCTTGAACTCGACAAAATCGTCGTAGTTGCCCGAGTGGTCGATAACGCCGTCGTCACAGATCTCGATTATTCTGTTGGCGACGGTGTTGACTATCTCGTAGTCGTGCGAGCAGAACAGCACGTTGCCCTTGAAATCCGAGAGCCCGTTGTTGACGGCGGTTATGGACTCGAGGTCAAGGTGGTTCGTCGGCTGATCGAGGATGAGCACATTCGAGCCGAAGAGCATCATGCGCGAGAGCATACATCTGACCTTTTCGCCGCCGGAGAGGACATTGACGGGCTTCAAAACAGCGTCGCCCGAGAACAGCATTCTGCCGAGGAAACCGCGGATATAAGTCTCGGTCTGATCCTTTGAATACTGGCGCATCCAATCGATAAGATTGAGATCGGTATTGAAGAATGCGGAGTTGTCCGCCGGGAAATAGGAGCGCGAGGTGCTAAGTCCCCACTTGAAGCTGCCGCTGTCGGGGGTCTCTTCCTCCATGAGAATTTTGAAGAGCATAGTTATCGCCTGCTCGCTTTTTCCGACAAAGGCTATTTTGTCGTTCTTGCGCACAGTAAAGCTGACATTGTTGAGCAGCTTCACTCCGTCAACTTCCTTGGTCAGCCCCTCGACTGTAAGAATATCCTTGCCGACCTCTCTGTCCATATCGAAGCCGACAAACGGATAGCGGCGGCTCGACGCGGGGAGCTCTTCGATAGTGAGCTTATCGAGCAGCTTCTTTCTCGAAGTCGCCTGACGGGACTTCGATTTGTTCGCGGAGAATCTTGCAATGAAAGCCTGAAGCTCTTTTGCCTTTTCTTCGTTTTTCTTATTCTGCTGTTTTATGAGCTTCTGAATGAGCTGGCTCGACTCATACCAGAACTCGTAGTTGCCGACATACATCTTTATCTCGGAATAATCGATATCGACTATTCGCGTGCAGACATTATTGAGAAAATGGCGGTCATGCGAAACGACTATGACCGTTCCGAAATACTCGCTTAAAAAGTCCTCGAGCCACTTGACGGCGGCTATATCGAGGTCGTTCGTAGGCTCGTCGAGCAGGATTATATCGGGGTTGCCGAAAAGTGCTTGTGCGAGCAGGACTTTGACCTTCTGCGAACCGGAGAGCGACGCCATCTGCTCATAGAGCAGGCTCTCTTCAAGACCGAGACCCTGAATCAGCTTTGACGCGTCCGACTCCGCCTCCCAGCCGTCGAGCTCGGCGAACTCCTCTTCGAGCACTGCGGCACGCATTCCGTCCTCCTCGCTGAAGTCCGGCTTTTCATAGAGCGCGTCCTTTTCTTTCATTATATCATAGAGGCGGCGGTTACCCATAATAACGGTGTCGAGCACGGTGTATTTGTCAAAAGCGTAGTGATCCTGACGGAGCACGGACATTCTGACGGTCGGCGGGATTATGACCGAGCCGTGCGAGGGCTCAAGCTCGCCGCAGAGTATTTTCAGAAATGTTGATTTGCCCGCGCCGTTTGCGCCGATTATACCGTAGCAGTTGCCGGGCGTAAATTTGAGATCGACGCCCTTAAACAGGGTCTGGGTGCCGAAATTGAAGCTGAGATCGGATACTGTTATCATCTTGTTCTCCCGTTTTTTTACAATAAATATCTGCGGACAAACGCATTCGCCCGCAGTATAATATGATAGCACATATAAGGATTTTCTTCAAGTGGCGGCGGAAATCAGTTTTCCTCCACGAAGCTTTTCAGCGTATCTTCGACGCGCGCGCCGGCTCTCTCGAGACGGGCTCTGTCATGGTGTCCGCTCGTTATAAGCAGGCACTGCGAGCCGATCGCCTTTGCGACATCGCAGTCGTGCAGAAGATCGCCGACAACAACGACCTTTGACGCATCGACGCCGTGCTCTTCGATAAATTTTTCCGCGCGCTCGACTTTGCTGCCGGCAAGGAGGTTGTCCGCGCCGAGAACGGAGTCAAAATATCCGTCGATTTCATAGTGCTTCAAAAGCCGTTCGAGCTGGCTCTGTTCGCTCGACGAGAGCACAACCTGCGGGATGCCGAGGCGCTTTGCCTCTTCGAGAGCCGCAGAGACGAAGCGAGTCAGTCCGCAGTTTTTGACATGGGCTTCATAGCCCTGCTGGAACTCGTTGAGAATCAAATCATAGTCCTCGTTTTCGAGGTCGAGCACCTGCTCATAGAAACGGCGGATGGGCACATCTATATATTCACGGTACTCATCGAGCGTTATCGGCTCCTTTGAGCGGCGGGCAAGCATATCATTGACGGAGCCGAGCGCCGCGCCTACATCGTCGAGCAGAGTACCGTTAAAATCCCAGATAATAAGCGAATAGTTTTTCATAAATTCTCCAAAATTCAAAAAAATAATTGCGAAAGCGTTTAGTTCGGAGTATAATACTCACGACAAAACGAGAAAGAGTGAAACGGATGAAAGAATATCTTTTTGAAATGCACGCGCACACCTCGCAGACGAGCAGGTGCGGCGAAGTTCCTGCAGAGCAGGTCGTGAGCACTTTCAAGAATCTCGGCTACGACGGAATAGTCATAACCGACCACATGCATACGGGCACGATGGAAAAGATAGCCGACGAACCATGGGAGAAGAAGGCGGATCATTTCTTCGAGGGCTACAGAGCCGCAAAGGCACTCGAGACCGAAGAGTTCACGGTTCTTCTCGGCATGGAGCTGAGATTCCTCGAAAACGACAACGACTATCTCGTCTACGGCTTCAACGAGGACTTTGTCTATTCGCATCCCGACCTTGACAGGATAAAGTGCCTTGAGGACTTCAGACCGATAGCGGACAAAAACAATCTCATCGTTTTTCAGGCGCATCCGTTCAGAGTAGGCATGACGGTCACCGACGACGAGCTACTCGACGGAATTGAGATATATAACGCCCATCCCGGTCACGAATCGAACAACGAGATTGCCGAAGCGTGGGCAAAAAAATACAGCCACCTGCGCGTAACATCAGGGTCTGATTATCACGGCAAGCTGAACGTTCACCCCGGCGGACTTTTCTTCCCCGAGCGTCCCGCCTGCCCGCACTGCCTCGAAAAACTGCTCAGAGACCGCAGATACAGGCTGCGCACGGACAAGGTTACTGAATAAAACTCATATTTCAAAGCACTGCCCGGCTTTCGTCAGGCAGTGCTTTTTTGTTTTATTTTCTTGCCGCTTCGCGCTCGGTTCTGCCCTTGTGGAACTCGGAGAACTGAGGCACGACGAACTTGATTCCCTTGGGAACAAGCTCGAACACGACATCGTTGACATACTCGCACTCTCCGTCGATATTGACAGCCGCGGGAACGTCGCTGTGGATAGTCAGCTTTGTGCCGTTGATATACTGTGTCATCGGCAGACCGAGGTGCTGACCTTTCTTATACTTCTGAAGAAGCGGGAACAGGCGCAAACGACCTCTGTCGTGGCGAATGATAACAAAATCAAGCTTGCCGTCATCCGGCCATGCGAGCGGAGCCGCCTGGAAGCCGCCGCCGTACCAGCGGGAATTCGCCGCGACGCAGAGCAGGACATCCTGCTTTATCGGCTCGCCGTCGTCGATGGTTACGGTGAACTCATGACCTATTTTCTTGCAGAGTGCCTGGAGAGCCGCCGCGACATACGCGGTCTCACCCGTCATAAGCGGCATCTTCTTGAAATAGGACTGCTTCGCGCAAACCTCGGCGTCCATGCCCATGGAGCACTGGTTGATGGCTATCTTGTCGCCGCACTTGATAACATCAAGCTCGACGGGGATACCGGTGACCTGAGCCTCGACATTGCAGAACTGCTCCTTCGTGCCGAACAGGCGGACAAAGTCGTTGCCCGAGCCCAGCGGGATAACTGCGACCTCGCAGTTGGGATAGCCGTAAGCGCCGTTGACTACCTCGTAGAGGGTTCCGTCGCCGCCGCAGGCATAGAAGCGAAGCGATTCGCCGGATTTTGCGTGTTCCTTGCAGTAGTTCTGGGCGTCGCCCTGACATTTTGTGACATAGATCTCATAGTCGAGACCCGCTTTGCCGCAATAGTCCTCGATCTGGGGGCGGATAATGCTCTCGGCATTGCCCTTCTTTCCTGCTGCCGGATTGATGAGGAAAATATGTTTCACAAATAATACCTCCTGTTTTACCTCTTTCGCCTTATTTAAAATACATAAATAACTGACATTTTATCATGCCGTTATATAATTTTCTGCGTTTATCGGCCTTGCGCCCGAACTCCTGCTCGAAGGTATCGCACGGAGTTATGATGCTGTATGACCAGCCGCGGCGGCGTTCAAACACGCGGCCCATATCGCGATAAAGCGCGTTTGCCTGCTCGATATCGAGCATACGCTCGCCGTATGGCGGGTTGCATATAAGAGTTCCGCGCTCGGTCTGCGGAACAAATTTTTTCAGTTCACAGCAGCGCACGCTGACGAGGTCGTCAACGCCGGCAGCTTCGGCGTTTGCGGCGGTAAGAGCCGCGGCTTCACGGCTGATATCGGAGCCGTAAGCAAAGAAGTCCTGAGTCTCGCGCTCAAGGTCGCGCGCACGCTCGCGCTCGGTATACCACACGTCGCGAGGGATATTGCTCCAGCGCTCGGCGGCAAAGTTGCGGTTGACTCCGGGGGCGATATTGCGCGCCATCATCGCGCCCTCGATAAGTATCGTTCCCGATCCGCACATGGGGTCATAGAGCGAATGATACGGGCGCAGACGCGAGAACCAGCACAGCGACGCGGCAAGAGTCTCTTTTATCGGGGCGTCGTTCGCGTTCTGGCGGTATCCCCTCTTATGGAGTCCCGCGCCGGAAGTGTCGAGCATGAGTGAAACTTTATTTTTCATTATAGAGAACTGGATCTGATAGACAGGTCCGCTCTCTTCAAACCACTCGATAGAATATTTTTGTTTGAGGCGTTCGACAACCGCTTTTTTGATTATCGCCTGGCAGTCGCGCACGCTGAAAAGGTCGGAATCGATGGAATAGCCCTTGACGGGGAACGCATCGTCTGCGCCGATCCACTGCTCCCACGGGAGGGCGCGTGTGCCCTGAAAAAGCTCCTCGAAGCTATGCGCCTCGAACGAGCCGAGAAGCACAAGCACGCGCTCGGAAAAGCGCGAGCAGATATTTGCGCGGGCAAGAATATTTTCGTCGCCGCTGAAAAGCACACGGCCGTTTTCGGCGCGGACATCCGACGCCTCCATATTTCTGAGTTCTTCGGCTATCGGCGCCTCAAGACCCAGCAGACAGGGTACTGCGAAATTTATATCCATCAAAACTACCTTTCAAAACTACTTTCGGCTTCACATAGTACAAGGGGCGCACCAGGGCGCGCCCCTTGTTCAGAAAAGCAAATTCAAATCATTCGGCACTGGGTTCAAGCAGACCGTAGCCGCCGTCGGTACGGCAATATACTACGCTGACAAGACCTGTCGCCTCGTTTATAAACATATAGAACTCATGGCCGAGCATATTCATCTGAAGAATAGCCTCATCGACCGTCTGCGGCTTGACTGCGACGCGCTTTGTTCTGACGAGGTCGTACTCTTTCTCGTCCGCAACATCCGCGCCGTCGTTGAGTTCATCAAACGCGGCGGAGCGCATACGCTTTTCAAGCTTTGTTTTGTTCTTGCGAATCTGGCGAACGAGCGAATCGACGCATTTATCGAGCGCATCGTTCATATTCTCCGCCCGCTCCTGCGCACGGAATATCATACCGTTGTTGATAACGGTTATCTCAACTGTCTGACCTGACTTCTCGACGGTGGCGGTTATCTTTGCCTCCGCCTCGTCGCCAAAGAAACGCTCTACCTTGGCAAGCTTTTTCTCCGCTCTCTCCTTGAATGATTCTCTCGGCGAACACTTGCGTCCAGTAATAACTATTTTCATAATGTCAGCCCCTTAGAATTATTGGAGACTTCTGTCTCTGACTGTATTGTAGCACATATAACTAAAAAAATAAAGAGTAAAGAGCTGCATTTCTAAAAAATTTACAAATTTTCTATAATAAGGCAAGAGATCAGACAACAACGGTCATATGGCGGGTAACATGGCAGCCGATATTGACCGCGACCGGCAGTCCCGCGATATGGGTCGGGGCGCATTCGACGGCAGCACTCAACGCGGTCGTCTTGCCGCCGAAGCCCTGCGGGCCTATGTTAAGGGCATTCGCCTTTTCGAGTATCTCCGCTTCCATCGCGGCGTAATACTCATCGGCATTGGGCTCGCTGACCGGGCGGCAGAGAGCCTTCTTAGCGAGCAGCGCGCACCGCTCGAAATCGCCGCCGATGCCGACGCCTATGACCATCGGCGGGCAGGGATTGCTCCCCGCGCGGCGAACGACATCGACAACATAATCTATAATATCCTCGCGTGAGGCGGAGGGAGTGAACATTTTAAGCGCGCTCATATTCTCGCTGCCGAAGCCCTTGGGCGCAACGGTCAGCTCAACTTTATCGCCCTCGACAAGCTCGATATGCAGAACAGCGGGGGTGTTGTCGCCGGTATTGACGCGTCTGAGCGGATCGGCGACGACCGACTTTCTGAGATAGCCCTCGGTATAGCCCTTTGCGACTCCGGCATTGACGGCATCTTTAAAGCTGCCGCCGACAAAGTGGACATTCTGACCGACCTTTGCAAAGATAACAGCCATTCCGGTGTCCTGGCAGATTGGAATATCCAGCTCCTTTGCGGCGCAGAGATTATCGCACAGGCGGCACATTATATCTTTGGGCACATCGTCGGTTTCGGTATCGGCACTCTTTTTAATAAGCTCCGCGAGGTCATCGGGCAGAACTTTGTTGGCGCTGATGCACGCGCGGCCGACCGCTTCAGTTATGAGGCTGACATCTATCTCACGCATCGGACTTTTCCTCCATGAGGATCTCACCGTCGCCGACAACGAGCAGCGGCTTTGCGAAGAGGGTCAGCGGGTCGGAATCGAACAGGCTCATATCGGCATCCTTGCCGACTTCGAGCGAGCCGACGCGGTCGGCGATTCCGCACATCTCGGCGGGATTTATCGTTATGGCTCTCAGTGCATCATCATGAGTCATGCCCTCGCGCACGGCAAGCCCCGCGCACAGCGGCAGATACTGGATAGGGATGACCGGATGGTCGGTGACTATAGCGGTCTTTACACCCGCTTTGCTGAGCACGCCGGGGGTTGCAGGAGTGGAATCTTTGAGCTCAGGCTTGCAGCGGTCGCTGATGAGAGGTCCGCTGAACGCCTTGACTCCGGCTTTCGCGAGTCTGTCGGCGATAAGGTGACCCTGAGTGCAGTGGACGACGCAATAATCGAGTCCAAACTCCTCGGCAATACGCACGGCGGTGAAGATATCGTCGGCGCGGTGGGCGTGGATATGCATCTGCATATGCTCCTCAAACAGCGGAGCGAGGGCTTCGAGCTTCGCGTCGAACTCGCGGTCTGCCTTATCTTTTTTGATATATTCGCGGGTCTTTGTCAGTTGTTCTCTGATTATCGCGGCGGTCGCCATTCTCGTGCTGGGTGCCATCTTTTTCTCGTTATAGACGGTTTTGGGATTCTCGCCGAGGGCGAACTTCATCGCGGCGGGAGCTTTGACGACCATATCGTCGATGCACACGCCGTGGGTCTTTATCGCCGCTATCTGACCGGCTACGGGGTTCGCGCTGCCCGGACAGGTCAGCACGCAGGTAACGCCCGCCTCTCTCGCCTCTTCAAAGCATCTGTCGAGCGCGTTGACGGCATCGAGCGCCCTGAGATTCGGGGTAACGGGGTCGGTCATCTCGTTGCAGTCCTCGCCCTCAAAGGTCAGCGAGTCCTCGGTGATGCCGATATGAGTATGGGCATCGATAAAGCCGGGATAGAGCGCCGCACCTTTGGCGTCATAAGCCTCACCCTGCGGGCAGTCATTCATATCGCCCAGTGAGATTATTTTTTCATCAAACTCGATGTATCCGTTTTTGATAGTACCGTTCGTTACCGTATGTATAACGGCGTTTTTGATAATCACAAGATCGCTCCTTTTTCTTAAATCAAAAAAGCGGGCTGAACGCCCGCCTGATAATACATTTTTTACTGTCTGCCGCCGCGCCTCGAATAGCCTCCGCTGCGCTTGGAATCGGAAGATCTTTTCAGATCGGTCATTTTTTCATCGCTGATCTGCTTGAACTTTGCCATCATATCCTCAAAGGACTGATTGCCCGAAGTCTCCTGATTGACGGCTTCAACCTGTCTGCCCTGCTGAGGCGGTCTGCGCTGACCGGAGGACTGCTGATGCGGTCTGTTCTGCTGACCCTGTCTGTCGCCCGAGGGACGGGGTCTGCGCTGAGGACGGTCGCCGCCGTTATTGTCGGCATGGAGCTTCTTTATCGAAAGGGCTATCTTGCCTTCGGGGCTTATCGAAATGACCTTTGCCGTAACTTCCTGGTTTAGCTGCAAATGCTCTTTGATATCCTTGACATAAGATGTTGAGACCTCGGAAATATGGATCATGCCCGTTTTTCCGCCCTCAAGTTCAACAAATGCACCAAAATCGGTAAGACCGGTCACCTTACCCTTAACAACACTTCCCTGCTCGATCTGCATAATAGTACGCTGCTCCCCTTTTTTACTTGTCAGCCGACTGCTGTTCGTTGTAATATACCCTTTCATCCGGGAAAACATAGCCGAGTTCGCGCCTTGCTATCTGCTCGACATAATCATCGAGATCCGAACTCTTGACAAGCTTTTCAAGCTCCTCGTTCTCGGCTTTCTTATCGGCAAGCTGAGTGTTGAGCTGAGCGATGTACTTCTCCTGAGATTTGATATCGGACTGCATGACTATAAAGGATATAAGGAAATAACACACTGCGATCGCGAACACGATCATCAGTATGGTGCTATGCCTTTTTTTGAGTCTGCGCTTTTTCTCCGACATTCTTACGTTTCCCTTTGACCTTCTGTTTCCTTGCTTTGGGGCATATTTGTCTATTCAAAGTATACAACACATTGCGCCCCTTTTTCAAGAGGTAATTCATATTTTTTTCATTTTTATTTGACATTATTCCGTCTTTTTCCCCGGGCGGCGTTAATTTCTGTGATATTTTTTCTTTTAAACCGCAAAGCGGCTTGCTAACGGCGTCTTTTATCCGCCAAAAGAGCTTTCTGAACTTTGACGAAATAAGCCGCCCGAGATGTTTTGCCACCGCGCCGAGACTCAGGCGTTCGGCTGCAAAGCCGAGCAGCTGCGCCGCGAGAATATAGAGCAGGGTTCGCCCGTCATTGAGCACGAGCATAAAACAAAACGAAGCGAAGGCGCAGACTATTACATAGAGAATATCGGTCACAAATATGACCTTGCGCCCGCCCGGCAAAACGGCGCGGACGGCGCACACGGCATCATAGAACACACCGAGCAGAAAGCCGATGCCGAGCGAATGCAGAAAGACGGATATCTGACCGTCCAGTCCCTGGATATACTCCATCAGCGGAACACGCGGCTGAAGAATCCGCCTTTTCCGGGCTGTTCGTCGGAATAGGTCAGCGAATTGACTGTACCTTCAAGACTCAGCTCGCCGCTGTCGACATTAAGATTGATTATATGCAGGTCGCTGCCGCGCACAGTCAGCTCCCCCATCTGCGTGAATATCACGACCGTCTGCTCGTCAAAGCTGTCCACATCGGACACGCCGGAGACGGTCAGGCGATTTCTATTTTCCATTATAAGATTGTGGGGCAATGCCTGAACTTTGTTTTCTTCCGTCATAAATAAAACCTCCCGTCCGTTAATAATACGGCGGGAGGCTCGTGATTATGACCGATTTACAGAATTTCGTACATCGCGGCGGCGTCCTCTTTGCGGACGGTCTCGGCAACATTGAGAACACGCGCGCGGGTCACATTCTGACCCATGGATATCTCAATGACATCGCCGACCTTCACATCGTAAGACGCGCGGGCTATTTTGCCATTTACCGTGACGTGCTTTGCGTCGCAGACCTCGTTTGCGACGGTGCGGCGCTTTATCAGGCGCGACACTTTCAAATATTTATCAAGTCTCATAACATTCCGCGGCACAAGCCGCATCCTTTCAGAACATTGGAACAAACCTTGGGTTGTCGCATTTAGATGCAGAAAGCGGTTTTTTGTCCCGAAGCTGTACAAAGGTACCGCGAGTGGGCAAAAAAGCACTTAAAAGAGCAAAAAACTAAAACAAAGGTCATAATCCGCGTTCTCAGCCACGAATTATGACCTGCAACTTTTTGCTCTTTGGTCTGCGCTAAATGCGGCAAACCAAATTATTCGGCAACCTTGTCTTTAAGACCCTTGCCTGCCTTGAAAGCGGGAACCTTGCATGCGGGGACATCGATGGTCTCGCCGGTTCTGGGGTTACGGGCAGTCTTGGCTGCGCGCTCTCTGACCTCGAAAGTGCCGAAGCCTGCGATTTGGATCTTGTCGCCCGATGCGAGAGCATCGCCGATGCAAGCGATAACAGCGTTGACAGCCTTCTCGGCGGTCTTCTTCTCAAGTCCCTCTTTTGCTGCAACAGCAGCGATAAACTCTGTCTTATTCATTACGTGTTTCTCCTTTTGTTTTTTCTTTTCTTTTTTATGCAATGTCCGTTGGACACAGTCATCGTTATTATTTTCTGCTCTCTGCCTTGGCTTCATCCCAGAGTTCGTCGAGTTTTTCGAGCGGAGCGGACTCCATATCGATACCGCGCTCGCGCGCAAGCTGTTCAACGCGGATGAAACGGGCTATAAACTTATCGGAAGCCGCAGTCAGCGCCTCCTCGGCGTCGCACTTGACGAAGCGCGAGACATTGACGGCAGAGAAAAGCAGATCGCCGAGTTCCTCAAAGATATGCTCTTTGTCGCCTGATTCTATAGCTTCGGAAAGCTCCTTTGCCTCCTCGAGCACTTTTCGCTGAGCGCCGGAGACATCGTCCCAGTCAAAGCCGACCGCCGCCGCTTTCTGCTGAATCTTGGTCGCTCTCATAAGCGCGGGAAGCTCACGCGGGATGCTGAGCATAGGCTCGCTCCCCTTTTTCTGTCCCTTTGAGCGGCGCTTTATGGCGTCCCAGTTATTGAGCACATCGCCGACACCGGAGACCTCGACCTCGCCGAAAACATGCGGGTGGCGCTCGATGAGCTTTTTGCACACGCCGTCGGTGACATCGCCGAAATCGAAGTTGCCCGCCTCCTGCTCCATCTGAGCGTGGAACACGACCTGCATGAGCAGATCGCCGAGCTCTTCGGTCATCAGCTCCTTATCGTCCTTGTCGATAGCTTCGATAACTTCGTAAGTCTCTTCGATAAGGTTCTTGCGGATGCTCATATGAGTCTGCTGGGCATCCCACGGGCAGCCGCCCGGAGCGCGGAGCAAACGCATGATCTCAAGGAGATCGTTTATATCGTATTTTTCTTTCTGCTTAAAGTCTACCATATGATCCCCTGTCTGTTTTTATCGGCAGGAAATATTCTAACCCAAAAGTTCATATTTTTCAAGTACTTTTGCAATTTTTTCGCCTGCGGGCAAAGATTCTATATCCTCGCGCACGATGCCCTTGAAAACGATGATAGCTATCGCATACACCATAACGGCGATTATGATAGCGGCGAGCAGCGCGATATCCGCGCCGTGGCTGACGCTCTTGAGCACATATTTGCCGAGCAGACCGTAAGCCGCCCACGCCGCGAGACCGCACATGGCGGCGGTGATAAGCGGTTTTATTAAATCGGACATTACATCAATGCGGACTTTAGTAACTTTTATAACGGCGATGACATTGAGAATGACATTTATAACATAGAACAGGACTGTTCCGATAACCGCGCCGTTGAAGTTGATGCCCGGTATACCAACGAGGGCGAAGTTGCAGATTATTTTGACGACGGCGGAGACGAGCATTGTTTTTACTGGGATATCCGTTCTGCCGACCGCCTGAAGGAGGTTCGTAAGCGGGGTCGAAATGGACATGAACGCGGTCGTGAAGCCGAAGACGGCGACCATGGGCGCTATCATCGGGATATCGGCAGCCATTCTGCCGCGGCCGTAGATAAGAGTAAGTATAGGCTCGGCGAGCACGCCCATGCCGATACCGGCGGGCAGAGCTATGAGCATGGAGACTCTTATAACGGTGTTGACGGCACTCTTGACAGCTTTCTTGTCTTTCATCGTCCACGCCTCCGCGAGAGCGGGAAGCGCGCTGACGCCGAGGGAGACGGTTATCATCGGGACGAGGTTCTTGAAGTCCACGGCGGTGTTATATGCGCCGTAGAGATAGCTCATGAAGCCCTTGCTGTCCGAAAGATTCAAGGTACCGCTTGCGACATCGGCATCGATACACTGCTTATATAAATTATATATTGTATCCTGACCGCTCTCGATAGCGTGGAGCAGGCGGTTCTGGATGGTCACGGCGTCGATAAGATTCGTGGCGTTTAGAACGAGCGAACTCAAAAGGATCGGCACCGCTATGGTTATCATGTTCTTGGCTATGGCATGATTTGCGGGCGGCTTCGGGGAATTGACGAGCTCGAGGCGGGTTATACCGTCGCCCTTTGTTCTGTGGCGGATACCGAGATAGATAAGGCTCAGAAGCGAGCCGAGGGTAACACCGAGTATTGCGCCGGCGGCAGCCCACGGATATGTTACGCTGAAAGCCTCGTTGAGAGACGAGACCTCTTTGCCGAACACGGTAGCGGTAGCCGAGCCTGCGGCAACGGCGCTGTTATAGGCGCTCTCGCCGTAGGACATGATGAGCTTTGCAAAAACAAGTCCGATAACAAGCTTGCCGAGAGCCTCGATGACCTGCGATATGGCGGTCGGGATCATGTTGCGCAGACCTTCGTAATATCCTCTGTAAGCCGAGACATAGCAGCAGAAGAATATCGACGGGGCGACAGCTATCATCGCAGGCAGATTTCTTATATCCGAGATGAACGCGGCATAGGGAATGGAGATAATGACCATGAGCAGTGTGCCCGCGGTTCCGACGAGAAGGAATATCTTACGCGCCGTTTTGAGCGTCATTCGCGCCTCGCGGTAATGATTGAGCGCGACATCCTCCGCGACCATGCGCGACACCGCTATCGGCAGACCCGCCATGGAAATTGAATAGATGGGAGTATAGATGGCATAGACCGAGGTGAAATATCCGTATCCCACGAGGCCGAGCATACTGCCCAGCGGCATCTTGAAGCAGAGACCTATCACCTTGACCACGAGGGTCGAGATGACAAGGATTATTGCGCCGTTGAGCAGCGACTGTTTCTTTCTTTCTGCCAAGGCTAAACCTCCTTGCTGTTCGTTTCTTTCTTAAAACCGTTCCTAATTATATCGTTTGAGGACGATATTATCAACAATATGCTGAAAAATTTAACAATTGTTTAATCCATAAACTCACGAAGCAAAGAGTTTTCGGGGATAACATCGACCGGAAGAGGCTCGAATCTCTCGAGGCGTTCTATCATCATCTGCGCCTCGTCATACCACTCGCTGCCGCTCCCGACACGGCTTAGCATCGGCACGGCAAGGGCGCGGAACACGCACGGCTCATAGGCATGAAGCGAGTCTATCTTCTCCGCCGCTAAGTGGCTGTAAGGGAAGATATACTTATCCTCGCCGCGCTGAACGCTCCCCCAGAGGTCATATGTCCGCTCGACGCTGCTCGCGCGGTGATAATAATCCCGAACAAGGCGGCGGACAAAGCGCAGATCGCGCTTCGACATGAGCACATCCCCATCCTCATCGGCGATACGGGACGAGACGCTGACATAGAGCTTCATCAGATTTTCGCTCGGAAGAGAATCGGTTATAACCGGGTTCAGGGCGTGGATACCCTCGACTATCAGCACATCGTCCTTGCCGAGCGTTATAGGGTCGGAGAAGCCGCTGCGCCTGCCGCTGACGAAATCGAAATGCGGCAGTCTCGTTGTACCGTTTTTGATGATATCCTCAAGGCACGAGTCGATGAGTGCGATATCGAGAGCGTTGACGGTCTCATAGTCGGGCTTGCCGTTTTCGTCGAGAATGGCATCGCGCTGATCGTGATAAAAATCGTCGAGCGAGACAGTAAAAGCCTTTGCGCCGCGCGATTCGAGCCGCGAGGCTATAAGCCCGGCGGTGGTCGTCTTGCCGGACGCGCTGGGACCCGCGAGCATGACTATACGCTTTTCGCGGTCGGAGAATATGCGCTCGGCTATTTCATCGAGCCTGCCCGAATACCGTTCCTCGGCTTTTGAAACGAGAAAAGCGGGGTCGTTTGCCGCCATTGAGTTTATTTTTACGAGAGATTTCAACTTATCACCTTATTTATCCGCAGACGACTGCGAACCGAATATTTCCGAATAGAACTCCGATATGCGTTTCTTGCGCTCCATCAGAGTGTCAAACCGGGCATTATATTCATATGGATATTTGTAGTTAAAAATACGCTCGATATAGTTGCTGCCGGGCTTTTTGAGCTTTGTTACGGCGCCCGCTCCGGCGGCGAGGACAGTATGCGTCTCCTCCATCATGAAGACATTGTATCTGCACTCCATACCGGGCTTGCACCAACCGACATTTTCGAGGTTGCCGACGCAGCGGCTCTGGCGATACATATAATAAGGAATATATCCGTTATCGAAGAGCACGGAGTGGGAATAATCAATCATCTTCCCCGCCGTCTCCCCTTCGCTGACTGCGTGACCGTGTTCTCTGAGAGTGGACGCGGATTTCAAAGCGAGGGCATGGACGGTTATATTCGCGGGAGCGAGCGAGACGACGCCGTCAACGGATTTTTTGAAGCTCTCGAGCGTATCGCCGGGGAGTCCCGCGATAAGATCGACATTTATATTCTCAAACCCGCTCTTCTCGGCGAGGGCATAAGAAGAAAAGAAATCCGCCGCGGTATGCTTTCTGCCGACCGCTTCGAGCACGGAATCATTGAGGGTCTGGGTATTTATGCTTATTCTGTCAACCGAGTGGACGCGCAGGACACCGAGCTTCTCCTGCGTCACGGTATCGGGTCTGCCGAGTTCGACGGTATATTCGCGGACAGCGGATAGATCGAAGCTGTTTTTGACTGCCGAGCAGACCTTTTCCATCTGCTCCGCGCTGAGAATACCTGGCGTTCCGCCGCCGATATATATGCTCTCAAGCCGCAGTCCGATATTGCGGACGATTTTTCCCGTTATCTCAAGCTCCCTGCACAGATCGTCAACATAGACGGGCAGAAGCTTTGCGGCGTTGGCGTTGGTTATCGAATGGGAGACGAACGAGCAATAGCTGCACCTTGACGGGCAGAACGGTATCGCGATATAGAGACTGAACGAGCGCTCGTCACCGAGGGCGGCTATCTCCTGCTCCGTGCCCGCGACGCTCTGCGCAAGGCGCGCTTTCGGTTCACTGACAAGAAGTTTTTTTGTAAAATAGTCATATGCGCCCTTTTCGCCGAGGGATTCAATGAGCTTCAGCATAAGCTTGGACGGGCGCACACCGGTAAGTATGCCCCAGGGCGGAACATAGCCGGTAACGGCGCTCAGAGCAGAGAAAAGCTCGCGAGCCATAGTGCGCTCGCACTCGTCTTTTTCGGGCTCGTCGGTCTTTTGGACTTTCGCCGAGCGAGTCTCGGTCTTATCCCCGACATTGACGCGTACGCGCACGGAATATCCGCCGCTCGCGCCTTCGAGATATGTTTCAACCTCGGGCGCGCCGCTTTCGGGCAGAGTGTCCGAAACTGTTATCTTTTCATTAGGAAAGAACACGCGGCAAAGATTCTCCATCTCATAATGAAAATCGTGGCCGCAGATATATAGAATCATAGGCGTTCCTTAAAGCTCTCCTCCGGGTATTTTTCTTAAATATCTGTTTCTGACCCGCTCCTCGGAGAGCGTGGTGGAGCGGTTATGCCCGGTATAGACGGTATATTCGCCGTCGAGGGCGGCAAGGCGCTTGAGGCTTTCGACCATAGCCTGCCAGTCCCCGCCGGGGAGGTCGGTTCTGCCGACTGTGCGGCAGAAAAGAGTATCGCCCGAGAACATCACGCGCTCGGTCTCTTCGAGATAGCACACGCCGCCGAGGGTGTGTCCGGGGGTGTGGATAGTGTGAAGAGTGATATCCCCTATCTTCGCTTCAAAGCCCTCTTCCGCGAGCAGGTCGTAATCGACATATTTCTGGATGCCGTGATCGACATGGATCGCAAGGCTGATATCCTCGCACTTGAGGCAGGCGCTGTCATAGGGGTGGATAGCTATTTTTGCATCCGGGTAGTCGTCTTTTATATGCGCGACACCGAGGATGTGGTCATAGTGACCGTGGGTGAGAAGAATATACTTGAGATTTTTCACTTCATCGCGAAGGACTGCTTTTAATTCGTCCGTGTAATCGCCGGGATCGATAACCGCCGCCTCGCCGCTGTGTTCGTCTATAACGACATAGCAGTTCGCCTGGACGGGTCCCATGGGCAGAGTGTGTATTTTCATCATTTGTCTTTCCTCCATATATCGGTATCAAGCATGATAGTGACGGGTCCGTCGTTTGCTATATCGACCGCCATGTCCGCGCCAAAGATACCTTTTTCAACATTTCTGACTTCGTTCGCGGAGAGCTCGGAGCAGAACAGCTCATAGAGCCGATTCGCTTCATCGGGCGCGGCAGAGAGCGTAAAAGACGGTCTGTTGCCCTTTTTGCAGTCGGCGCAGAGAGTGAACTGCGATATGGCAAGAATCTCGCCGCCGACATCGTTGACGCTGAGATTCATTTTTCCGTTTTCGTCCTCGAACACGCGCAGGCGCGCTATTTTGCCGGCGAGCAACGCCGCCTGCTCATCGGTGTCGCCCTCGACAACGCCGAGCAGGACATTGAAGCCCTTGCCTATCTCGCCGACGGTCTTTCCGTCAACGGAAACTTTTGAAGATGTGACGCGCTGAACAACAGCTCTCACGGTGATTCCCCCTTTGACTTGCGATAATTGGTATCAGGTTGCGGCTCTCTCGACGCTGAGCACGCCGTCGATTCGCTCGATTTTGGCGGCGACGCTCTTGAGATGCTCGATTCCCGAGACGGTTATGGTCATAGAGAACGTGCTTCTGCCGTCCTTGAAATTCCTTGTGTTTATATCATTTATCATAACGTGCATATTGGCGAGCTGGACGGAGATATCCGCGAGCATGCCGACCCTGTTGAGGCAGGATATCATGAGCGTTGCGCGGAAATCCTCTTTTATGGCGCTGTCCCAATATGCGTTTATCCATCTGTCTTTATCGCCGCAATGCTCAAGATCTTTCGGGACATTGCTGCAGTCGCGCGTATGGATCGACACGCCGTGACCGCGGGTAATAAAGCCGATTATACTGTCGCCCGGGAGCGGGTTGCAGCAGCGCGAGAACTTGACAAGGCAGTTGTCGATGCCCTCGACTATAACGCCCTCGCTGCTCTTGACGCGCTTTTTCGGCTGGGTGAGCACAATCTCCGGCGGAGCGGACGCCTTGACTATCTTGTTATACTCATCTTTTATATGCGGCATCATGCGGATGAGCGACACGCCGCCGTAGCCGATGGCGGCATAGAAATCCTCGACCGTATCGAAATGCTGGCGCTCCGCGATGCGCTGGATGAACGACTTCATCTCGTCATCCGGCAGGCGGATAAAGCTGCGCCTGAACTCGCGCTCGACCTCCGCCTTGCCCTCGGCGATATTCTCGTCGCGGCGTTCTTTCTTGAACCAGTTGCGGATTTTACTGCGCGCCTCGCTCGTCTTGACTATCTTGAGCCAGTCGCGGCTCGGTCCCTTGCCGGGCTGAGACGAGGTCAAGATATCGACTATTTCGCCCGTCTTTACCTGATAGTCAATCGGCACGATGCGCCCGTCGACCTTTGCGCCGGTCATACGGTTGCCGATAGCGGAATGAATGGCATAGGCGAAATCGATAACAGTCGCGCCTATGGGCAGGTTTATAACGTCGCCCTTGGGGGTGAACACAAACACCTCTTCGGGGACGAGGTCGCTCTTTATCGTTCTGACGATATCCTCGACATCCTCGGAATCGCTCTGGCTCTCGAGCATCTGGCGAATCCACGCGAGACGTTTGTCGAAGTTGCCGCTCGCGGTGCCGCCGCCGAGCTTATACTTCCAGTGCGCGGCGATACCGTATTCAGCCGTCTGATGCATTTCCCATGTTCTTATCTGAACCTCGAAGGGTATTCCCTCTTTGCCGATAACGGTAGTATGCAGGGACTGATACATATTCGGCTTCGGGGTCGAGATATAATCCTTGAAGCGGTTCGGGATCGGGCGGAACATATCGTGGATAACGCCGAGGCAGTTATAGCAGTCGATAACAGATTCGACTATTATTCTGACGGCATAGATATCATAAATCTCATCAAAGGTCTTGCCGCCGATATACATTTTGCGGTAGATCCCATGAACGCTCTTGATTCTGCCCTCAACTTTGCAGCCGGAGACAAGCGGATCGACGCGTTCCTTTATCTTCTCGATTATGCTGTCGAGGAACTCCTTGCGCGACGCGCTCTGGGAATTGAGATAATCCTCTATTTCTTTATACGCGACGGGGTCGAGGCAGATAATAGCCCTGTCCTCAAGCTCCTCTTTTATCGCTCTGATACCTAAGCGGTGAGCGATGGGGGCATATATTTCGAGAGTTTCAAGGGCTGTTTCGCGGCGCTTCTCTTCGCGGACATAGCCAATGGTTCTCATGTTATGCAGTCTGTCGGCGAGTTTTATAATAATAACTCGGATATCATTTGACATCGCGAGGAGCATTTTGCGGATATTTTCCGCCTGTGCCTCCGCCTTTGTCTCGGTCGGCACTTTCGCGAGCTTCGTCACGCCGTCGACTAACTGGGCTATCTCATCGCCGAACTCGCGCTCGATATCCGCCTTTGTGACATCGGTATCCTCGACAGTATCGTGCAGGAGAGCCGCCGCCACCGACTGGCTGTCCATGCCGAGGTCTGCGAGAATCGAAGCGACGGCTATCGGATGGATTATATACGGCTCGCCGGACTGGCGGAGCTGATTCTTGTGATGCTCCTTCGCCATATCATAGGCACGCTTCACCGTTTCAAGCTCGTCGTCGCGGTACATGGTCTTTATTTTTTCATAGAGCTTGTCAAAGCCGTCGTCAAAGGAAGAGCTGCCGTCGGTGAAATCCGCCTGACGGTTCATCTTCTTCTCCTCAGTCTCGCCGTTTATTTTTTCTTCCCACGATCTCATCGGATCACTCCTCATTATCTTGCCGTTGTTTATAAAAAGTTTCTTATATGTTTCATCAGTTGCGCGTCCTCAAGGTTCACCTTGGGGCTCTGTTCGTTGACAACGATGCTGCCCGCGGGCGAGCGGTTGAGAACGCCCGTCTGCACCATAACTTCAACGGCGCTCGCGACGGCGCAAATTCTGTCTGCCTCGAAGCCGGAGCGCAGGCACAGCATCTCATACTCGGCACTCCATGAGCCGCGCCGTTTTATCTGGGTATACACCGCGCCGCAGAGGCTTCTGTCCGGCAAGGCGATCTTTGCCTGCTCCACGGTCAGCTCCTCGCCGTGCATGACGCGGTCAAAAAGCCGAAGCCCCTCGAGGACTTTTATATCGTCGCTGCCCGCCGGGCGCATATTCCTGATATATACGCCGATGCGGACATTCCCCTGATACTCGTTCCTGTCGAGATTGACGGCGAGGTCAACTGTATCGCCGACGCTGTAGAAGAACGAGCGCTCGGTCATGCCGAAATACATGGCGAAGATGCGCGTGTCGCCCTTTGAGACGGTTATTCGCATATGCTTGCCGTTGCCGACGGGAGAAAAGCCCTCTATCCTCATGCCGTAAAGCCCGAAAACCGGCTGGGGATTGCCCGCCCCGAACGGTTCGAGGGACGAGACGGCGTCGAGAATATCCAAAGATATATGCGCGGGATTGATTTTGAGATCTATATTCTGAACCGGGAACGGCATCTCGGTATTAAGCGAATACTCCGTTATCTCCGAGCGCAGCTGTTCGATATCCTTCGCCATGAGCGAGAGTCCCGCCGCCTGGGTGTGGCCGCCGAAATGGGTCAGCAGATGCTTTGAATTTTTTATCGCATCATAGAGCGAGAAGCCCTCGATGCTGCGTCCCGAGCCACGCGCCGTGCCGTCCTCTGTATTGCGCGAAATTATTATGCACGGTTTTGAATATTTTTCCTGAATCCTCGCGGCGACAATGCCGATAACGCCGTTGTGCCAATCGTCGCCGTCAACGACAATGACGGGGGCATAGCGTATCTCCGGATGCTCAAACAATTTCTGTTCGACCTCGGCGAAAATCTCGCTCTCAATCGCCTGGCGCGTTCTGTTCGCCTCGTTTATCTCCTGCGCGAGCCCGTTTGCGGTCTCGGGGTCGTCGCTGAGCAGAAGCTCGAGCGCGCGGTTGGCGGAGCCCATTCTGCCAGCCGCATTGATGCGCGGCGAAATCGTGAACGCCACTGAGGTCGCGTTGACATATTTGTTCCCCGCTCCCGCGACATCGAGAAGCTCGTTTATGCCGGCGCGCGAGCGGTTGTTGATGCTGCGAAGTCCCGCCTTGACTATCGCGCGATTTTCGCCGGTAAGATTGACAACATCGCTTATAGTACCTATTGCGGCGAGGTCTGCGAAGTCTTCTATGACGGCTGTGTCGTCCTCGAGCTCCATAGCGCAAGCCAGCTTGAATGCGACGCCCGCTCCGCACAGCTCCTTAAACGGGCCGGTGCAATCCGCGCGCTGAAGATCGACTATCGCCTCGGCGCGAGGCAGAACATCGGGCACTTTGTGGTGGTCGGTTATAACGACCTCCATGCCGAGCTCATACGCGCGTTCGGTCGCGTCCGCAGCACTGACACCGTTATCGACCGTCACTATCAGCTGAGTACCCATATCTTTGAGCTTTTCGACCGCGCCGACGCTCAGACCGTAGCCCTCGGTCAGCCTGTCCGGGATATACCACAGGACATTCGCACCCTTTGACTCAAGATATGTATAGAGAAGAGCGGTTGAGGTGACGCCGTCGGCATCGAAATCGCCGAATATCGCTATGCACTCGAAATTATCTATCGCGCGGTTTATGCGCTCGACCGCCTTGTCCATATCCGGCAGGGCGAACGGATCGAGAGTAAAGAACGGGTTCGGGTCGAAGAAATCTTCTATCTCTTCGTCGTCGCGAAGTCCGCGTATAACGGCAAGCAGCGCGGCGATAGGATTGAGGCTGTGTTCCTCGGCTATCTGAGCCGCGAGATCCTTGTCATATGAAGCTGCAAGCCATCTTTTACGCATAGGGT
>DJQG01000025.1 GCA_002438685.1 Ruminococcaceae bacterium UBA6392
GTCCCTCAAGTGCTCGACTATATTACCACTCCCAGCTCCTTTTGTCAACACCTTTTTCCAACTTTTTTGCCCTTTTTATCAACTTCTTTTACACTTATCCGGGCGTTTCGAGCCCCATATACAAAATAAGTGCCGGCAGAGCACAAAGATTGCTGCCGGCACTATATAATGTATATTATTCTTTGAGCTTTCCGAACATTATCGCTCCGGTAATTGCCGTTGCGGCGAGCGAAAGCACCGCGGTCAATATCTTATATCCTCTGCTCACTGTTCGTCCTTCTTTCCGTGCTCCGCGAGCAGACGCTGCTTCTCGTCCCAAAGTTTCTGTGAGAGGTCGACATAATAGTTATGCGGATTGTCGAATCTCAGAACCTCGTCCCAAAGGGTGTCGATCTGCTCGGCGCAGTATTTTTTCACCTCGTCAAGCGGCGGGCACTCGTAGACGCACTCGCCCTCCTTGAAGAGCTGGACGGCCAGCGGCTTTGCGACATAGTTTTCGACTATCTTCCTCTTCCATGTGAAGTCGGGGTCAAAAATTTCATAGGGCTTCGTATCGTCGATGACTTCGTTGTTGAGGGTCACGAGGTCGGCGATAGCCTTGCCGGTCTCGCGGTCGAAGAGTCTCCACGGCTTTTTGAAGCAGGGAGTCGATATTTTGGCGACATTGTCGCTTATCTTTATTCTCGGACATATCTTGCCGTCCTTTTCAACGGCACAGAGCTTGTACACTCCGCCGAGGACGGGGCTCGAAGATGAGGTTATGAGTCTCTCGCCGACGCCGAAGGAGTCGACCTTTGCGCCCTGACCGATCATATCTCTGATGAGATACTCGTCAAGCGAGTTGGACGCGACTATCGTGCAGTCCTCAAAGCCTGCTTCGTCCAGCATTTTGCGTGCCTTGCGCGAAAGATATGCGATATCGCCGCTGTCAAATCTGATGCCCTTGGGTCTGTAGCCTCTGGGCAGAAGCTCACGCTTGAACGCTTCGATAGCATTGGGCACGCCAGATTTGAGTGCATTATAGGTATCGACGAGCAGGACGCAGTTGTCCGGATATTCTCTCGCATATGCGCAGAACGCCTCGAGCTCGGTGTCAAAAAGCTGAACCCAGCTGTGTGCCATGGTGCCGAGCGCAGGCACACCGAACATGATATCCGAAACGGCACAGGCGGTTCCGGCGCATCCGCCGATATATGCCGCACGGGCGCCGTAAATAGCGGCGTCAAAGCCCTGGGCGCGGCGCGAGCCGAATTCCATTATCGGTCTGCCCTGCGCGGCGCGGACTATTCTGTTCGCCTTGGTGGCGATAAGGCTCTGATGATTGATGCACAGAAGCACCATCGTCTCCACGAACTGAGCCTGAATTATCGGTCCTTTGACTGTAACTATCGGCTCGCCGGGGAATATCGGAGTGCCTTCCGGGACAGCATAAACATCGCAGCTGAATTTGAAATCGGCAAGATAATCGAGAAATTCTTCAGAGAATCCCCTGCCGCGGAGATATTCGATATCCTCGGGCGTGAACTTGAGTCCCTTGAGATATTCGCAGAGCTGCTCGATGCCCGCCATGATGACATATCCGCCGCCGTCGGGCACTTTGCGGAAGAACATGTCGAAATATGCGACGGTGTCCCCCATGCCGTTTTTGAGATAGCCGTTAGCCATCGTCATTTCATAGAAATCGACGAGCATCGTCAGATTTCTTCCCTTTAACGAGTTGAGTGAATCCATGAGAAAGAGTCCTTTCGTTTTATCGTTTATAAACATTAAATAAACTTTTATATTTTTCGGCGCAAATTCCTTTCAGAATCACGCTTTTGAATCGTGTTTGTCCTTATTTTTTCTGAAAACGCCCCGATTTTTCACAGCAAATCAGCATTTTTTATCAAATTATCATCTTTTATCATTAATTTTTTCGGAATGCGGCAATTCTCAATCAATTTATAAATAAATTATAATTCCTGAAGAAAAACTCTTGCATTGCAATTTTTCGTATGATATAATAAAGTCAGTGAAAGCCCGAGCGGACAAAATTTTCGCCGGATTTTACTATTGCCCGCCTAAATTGTAGGCGGAAGAATATAGGAGGTAGGAGTTATGAGAATCAGAAAGCAGGCGCTCGGAGACAGAAACATTGTCGGAGCAAAGATCGAGCAGAAGAGAAAGAGCATGGGTATGAAGCAGAAGGATCTGCTGACTCAGCTCCAGATCAAGGGCATCGACCTCAACGCATCGGGTCTTTCCAAGCTCGAAGGTCAGCTTCGCTATGTTACCGATTTTGAGCTCAAGGCTATCTCGGAAGTTCTCGGTATGTCTTACGAAGAGCTTCTCGGCTAAGATCACCTTTCTGAAAGAAAGAACTGTATTTCGATACAGTTCTTTCTTTTTTTGCTCATTTTTTCGCGTTGAGGCGAACAACATATGCGACCGCTTCGCAGATGACGGATATCGACACGAAAACGCACATGGTTATCAGCGACCAGCGCAGCTCGATACGACCGCGCGCGTTGAGATCGCAGAGAATCTCAATAAATATAAGGAACGCCCCGACCTCGGCAGAGAGCAGCGCGGGAATATGTATGCCCGTGGCTATCTTTTTGGATATCAATCCGGTAGTCAGCGCGACCATGCCGCATATCACGGCGCAGATCGGCACGGCGTAGCTGTAGTACCAGCTGATAACGCCCTGCATTTTTGCGATATAAAGAAGATAGAGCGCGAGCACGACGAAGCAGATACCCGCGGTCACGGGTGCCGGAGTCACGCGCAGAACGGGCAGAACAAGGAAGACCCATGCGACGGCAATAGCACCGAGAACATAGCCCGCCCAGAATTTATCGCCGGGGTTCAGGATATTGACGACGGTGCAGATCATCGCCGGGAACACCATGAACGCCGAGAATATTACGGCATAGCTCTTTGCGGTCTTTGTCGCTTTTCCGAGATGGAGCTTCTTCTTGACATCGGGCTTTTCCGTCTTCTCTTCAGCGCGCTCGCACGCGCCGCAGTTCGGGCAGACGCCGGTTTTCTCATCAACAACAGCTCCGCATTTTGTACAGAACATCGCGGCACCTCTTTTCAAGTGTATAATAGTGTTGTATACTGTTTCATAGTATCATAAAACAGCAAAAAAAACAATCCCGGGAGGCGACAAAATGAAAATACTGATAGATGCGGACGGCTGTCCGGTGGTTGACATATGCATAAAATCGGCAAAGCGGCACGGAATCGAATGCCTCATTCTCTGCGACACATCGCACATATTCGAGCGCGAGGGCGCAAAGACCGTGACGGTCTCAAAGGGTGCTGACAGCGTCGACTTCAAAATAGTAAACCTCCTCGAACGCGGAGACATTGTAGTTACTCAGGACTACGGACTCGCGGCGATGTGCCTCGCCCGCGGAGCGAGCGCGCTCAATCAGAACGGGCTGATATACACCCCCGACAACATCGACGCGCTGCTCAATTCCCGCTACGAGACAAAGAAAATCCGCATGGCAGGTGGCAGAATAAAAGGTTCACAGAAGCGCCGCCCGGAACAGAACGAGGAATTTGAAAAGGCGCTTGAAAAAACAATTGGATAAACAAGCAAAAATCCGCTCCGAAAGGAGCGGATTCATTATTTTTACAACAGGCAGACACCCTGCGCTCTGAACGAGTCAACGGTCTCCTGCGGCCAGATGGACGCCTGGACTTCGCCGATATGCGCCTTCCTCAGGAAGAACATACACATGCGGGACTGACCGATGCCGCCGCCCATGGTCAGCGGAAGATTGCCGTTGAGCAGGTCGCGCTGGAACGGGAGCTCGGCGCGCTCGGGGCAGCCTCTCTCTTCAAGCTGAGACGCGAGCGACTCGGCGTTGACGCGTATACCCATGCTCGACAGCTCATACGCCATATCGAGCAGGGGGTAATACACGACAATATCGCCGTTGAGGCTCCAGTCATCATAGTCCGGGGCGCGTCCGTCATGGATGTCGCCGGAGCGGAGCTTGCCGCCGATCTGCATGATAAACACTGCGCCCTTATCGCGGGCAATTTCGGTCTCGCGCTGCTTTGGAGTCAGGTCGGGATACATATCCTCGAGCTCCTGCGTGGTGATGAACGATATCTCATCGGGCAGAAACTTGCCGACGAAGTCGTATTCTTCGGCAATATAAGTCTCCGTGTGGCGCAGGCTCCTGTAAATCGCGCGGACGGTTCTCTTGAGGGTATCGACGTCGCGCTGCTCGGGAGTTATTATCTTCTCCCAGTCCCACTGATCGACAAAGACGGAGTGGAGATTATCCGTATCCTCGTCGCGGCGTATGGCGTTCATATCCGCATAGAGACCCTCGCCGGGCTTGAAGCCGTAGTCTTTAAGGGCGCGGCGCTTCCACTTTGCAAGCGACTGGACGATTTCAACATCGCTGTCCATGTCTTTTATATCGAACGCAACGGGGCGTTCGACACCGTTCAATGTATCGTTAAGTCCGGAATCCGAGCGCACAAAAAGCGGCGCGGAGACGCGGGTAAGATTGAGCTGGATAGCGAGATCCCTCTCGAAGAAATCCTTGACCTTTTTGATAGCCACCTGAGTCTGTCTGATATCGAGCAGGGGCTTATATCCTGCCGGAAGATAGCTTGAATCCATGTCATCACATCCCAAAATAAAAAACTAATATATATAATAGCATCATATCGCGCCTTGTGCAATAAAAATTTTGCACATTAAAGTAAAAAAGGACAGCCGATCTATACAGCTGTCCTCTTGTATTTCAGATATCGAGTCCAGGCACGTTGCCGGTCAGGAAGCGAACCAGCTGCCAAACGACCGTGCCGAAGACATTGCCGAAACTCTGGCGGTAGAAGTTATAGTCCACGCCGGGAGTCAGGATAATGGGTTCGGTATTCTCGCCCAGTCCGAGATTTTTGAGCAGGATGAGCATATGCCTTGCAAGCTCGACATTGCCCTTGGCGTTCGGATGGACGCAGTCGTCCGCCAAAAGCTCGGTGTTGTGCGAAATGACCGCGCTCGTGTCGAATATAACGACATCATCATGCTTCGCGGCGAACTTGTTGAGCATGGCGTTTATACGCGAAACCGCCTTAATAAAAGGAATATGTCCGAGACCCTTCCACGCGCAGTAGATATTGTCGAATATCAGCGTCGCGTCGGGATTTATCTCGCGGATGAGCGAATAGATAGTGTTGAAATCGTCGTAGATGCCGTAGGCTATCTCGTCGAGCTTCTTGTCGTTTGTTCCGAACAGCGCGCCGATGGTTATCCAGACAACATCTTTGCTTGCGAGGTAGTTGTTCGAGCCGATGCAGATGTTTATAACATCCGCCCACGCGATGCTCTCGCGGAACTCGTCAACGGTCTCAATTTTTCTGATAAGATCCTGCGTATCGTTTGCGACCTGAGCAAGGTTGCGGTAATTGTAGCCGTTGGTGTCGGCGACAATCTTACCGTAAGCCGCGTCCTCTTTGTTCTCAACTCCGAAGCCCTCGGCTATTGAGTCACCGAGCACGAGGAAGTTGAGCTTGCCGCTGTCCTGCGGTGCGGCAAAAGCGAGGCATTGGAACGACACCGCTATCATAACAATGCAGAGCAGAACCGCCGCAATCTTTCTGAATTTTTTCATTTTTATCACCCTCAAAGGAAAGCATAGTATTAACATAGAGAATACATTTTTGGGCAGAAAAAGTCAAGAGAGTCAAGGGAGAAAGAGAAAATCTGCGGATGAATTTTATTCGGTTTTGTGTGACTTAAAAATCGAAAAAGGCACTTGCTTTTGCAAGTGCCTTTTTCTGGCGCAGAAGGAGAGACTCGAACTCTCGCGCCGGTTTCCCGACCTACGCCCTTAGCAGGGGCGCCTCGTCACCAACTTGAGTACTTCTGCATGGTAACTTATATTATAAAGTTTTGTTGTTGTCGCTGGCGGAGAGAGTGGGATTCGAACCCACGGTACGTTGCCGTACGACGGTTTTCAAGACCGTTCCGTTATAACCACTTCGGTATCTCTCCATAAAGCGTAAGTTATTCTAACATAAATCAAAGACCTTGTCAACGCTTTTTCGCGCGAATTTTTTGTTACAATATATTCTCCTGCCTCAGCAGAGCGTCAAGGCTCACGCCGAGAGTGTCGGCTATGGCGATAATTTCGATATCGGTCACGAAACGTTTGCCGCATTCAATGCGCCGGACGGCGTTTTTGTCTATATCAAGCCCGGCAAGCTGGAGCGCGTCGACGAGCTGACGCTGAGAGAGCCCCATATTTTTGCGCAGAAAGGCTACATTTTTTCCGCAAATATTATTCAGCCCGTCTTTTGCTTTGTTGATGAACATAAAACAGCCTCCGAGACATTCAGTGCTCGGTTTATATTATATTCCTTTGCCGCAAATATGTCAACCGCCGTTATATAAATAACTTCCCTCTCGTAGCAATTTGTGATATGATTATCGCAGATAAGATAACGGAGGGAACACATGGACACAAAAGAACTGCTCGGCAAAGTCTGCGGAAGCATAAATGATAACGAAATCTGCATTTATAACTGCGGCGACGGCGCGTATATGCGGCTGATAAAAAACGCGGCGGAATCGGATTTTTTAAAAATCTGCGGCGAGTGCGAGAGACTCGGATACACGCTCTTTCAGCGCAACGACATTGAAGAAAACATACACGCATCGTACCGCGGGGATATGCTCATCCACACATATTTCTGCCCGGCTGAAAAAATTCTGCGCGTCATATGCGACCCGTATTCCGTTGAATTTGAGCGCGAAGAGCCGAAATACGAGCGCAGATGCGGCAGCGCGCTGTGGCAGTTCGAGAACGACCACTCGTATATCGACTGCGGAATGTGCTATATCCTGCGCTGCGCGGACAACAGCTTTTTTATTATAGACGGCGGGCATTTTCTTCAGCCCAACGACCACAAGAGAATATACCGCTTTCTGCGCGAGCGCACGCCGGACGGCGAGCGGACTGTCATATCCGGCTGGTTCTTCAGCCACGCGCACGACGACCATGTGAGCCAGTTTGTTGATTTCATTCGCGAATACGGCTCGGCGGTCGACATTGAAAAGCTCTATTACAACGACGCGCCGATAGACCACCGCGACAACATGAGCTGGGGCGAGGCGAACAAGAAATACATAAGGCGTTTTGAAGACTGTGCCCGCTCCTGCGGAATACCTACGGTAAAACTGCACACAGGTCAGCGGTTCTTTGTGCGCAACCTGCGTTTTGACGTGCTCTGCACTCAGGAGGATGTCTGGCCGAAGAGCCTCGAAAACTTCAACAACACCTCGTGCGTGCTCGCGCTCGAAGCGGACGGGACGAGAATAATCTTCCCCGGCGACGCCGCCGATGTTGAGAGCGACATAATGACGGCGCGCTATACCGCCAAAACGCTCGGCTGCGATATCATGCAGCAGTCCCACCACGGGCACAGCGGCACATCACCCGAGTTCTATCAAATGGCAAACGCCAAGACCGTGATGTTCCCGATAACAAAGATAAAGTTCGACGAGGAATATCCGAAACAGGAGGCGAACAGGGTCGCCTGCTCGATAGCGGAAGAATATTTTATCGCCTCGGACGGAACGGTTGAATTCCCTCTGCCCTACAAAGTCGGCAGCGCAAAAATTTATCCCGACGAGACCTTTGAAAACTTCGCGGCGATAAAAATGCTCTGGGGCTATGACTACCCCGGCGAATACAAGAAGCAGCTATTTGAAGAATTTCTCAGGCGCGGCGGTCTGCCCGCTCTCGATGAGATAGAGGCGTAATATATAAAAGAGATCCGCACCCGAAAAAGGTACGGATCTTTGATTTTTATCAGTAGCCTATCGCGACGGCGCCGAGCATCGCAAGCGCGGCGAGACCGAACTCCATAACGAACAGCTTCCATGACCAGCGCAGATATTTGCCGTAAGATATGCCGACCATGCCGATGGCGATGACCATTATTCCGCTCGTGGGATAGAGAATATTGCAGAAGCCGTCGCCCATTGTGAACGCGAGGACTATCGACTGCCTTGTCAGCCCGAGCAGATCGGCGAGCGGCAGGACTATCGGCATTATCAAAAACGCCTTTGCTGTGCCGGAGCCGACGATAAATTCGAGCGCGACGACGAAGAGGAATATCGCGAACAGAGCGCCCGTTTTGGACATCGATGAAGTGAGATTATACACATGATAGAGAATCGTGTGGATTATGTTGCCCTCCTGCAGGACATAGGTTATCGAGAGGATAGCCCAGATCATCGGCAGGCAGGGAGCTATAGTCTTGACTCCCTCGAGGAAGCCGCCGCCGAGAGCTTTGCTGCGGATACCCGCGATATATCCCGCCGAGATTCCGCCGACGGTGAAAAGAATCGCCATGCCGACGAGAGGAAGATAGTTTATCAGCTCTTTTACCGAGTCGCTTATCGAATCGACCTTTTGGAGCGCGAACGACACTGCGACTATCAGCAATACGCCGCCGACGCAGCCGACGAATGTCTTTGTCGCCTTTTTGAGCGCGGGGTTGTTGAGCGCCTCGTCGTCTACTTCCGCTCCGAAACGCACGCGCAGCTCCTTGTCGCTCTCATAGCACAGGGACTTCTCGGGATTCTTCTCTATCTTCTTGGCATAGACTATTAAAAACAGCACGAGCGACGCATAGACGCAGACGAAGAACAGGACTCTGTATGCAAGACCCGAGAACAGTGGCAGATCCGCCATTGTCTGAAGGATGCCGACATTAAACGGGTTGAATGTCGCGGCGGTATAGCCGAAGGCTATCGACACCATACTGATGCCGAGACCGACGAACGAATCCCAGCCGAGTGCCAGCGATATCGCGACCGCGAGCGGTACGAGCGTCAGCGACTCTTCGAGCACGCCGACCACCGACGACATCATCATGCACACGAAAACTATGACCGCGAGCAGAAGATACTTTTTCTTTTCAAACTTTCTGACGACCGAGGACATTATATATTTGAGTACGCCGCTGCGGTCGAGAATAAGAAATGTTCCGCCGATGAGAACAATGAACACAACGATTCCGATTCCCGTTGTTATCTGCGACGAAGTAAACACCATTATCGGCGCGAGGATTATCTTCCACCACGGCATCTTCCCCTCGTCTCCGGCGAACTCGTGATATGTGCCGTTTATGACCATGCCGCTGTCATCCATCTGATATTCGCCGCGCGGCACGACCTGAGTGAGCACGCCCGCAAGCAGCATAATAACGAGCAGAAGTGCGGTTATGCCTAACACGGTCTTTTTGTCGATCTGGATCCCGGTGCCTTTCTTTTCCGTCTGCACGGCGGATTCGGCAAGTGTTGTCTTTTGCTTTTTCATTTTCGTTCCCCCCCTGTCTGACTGTTTGGAGCTTTTCCGGATATATGGGCATTATACTCCTATAATGCATATTTATCAAGCACATTTGAATATTTATGCAAATAAATCTTTTTATTTCCACTGTGTTTTTTGTAATATCTTCCAAATAAATCAAAAGCAATTTTTTGTTTTATTCTTGTATTCACAGCCTGTTTCTGATAACATTTAGCATGGAAACAAAAACCAAATCCGGAGGATATATAATGATAAGCTTCAACAGCAAAAACAAGGCATTCAAGCTTGACACGCCGAACACGAGCTATGTTATCGGCATCGTCGACTTCGACCAGCTCGTCAATCTCTATTACGGCGACAAAATAGCGGACACCGAGGGACTTGAGGCGCGTTCATTCCGCCCGCGCTGTGCGTCATTCAGCCCGCTAACGAACGAATACAACACCGACTCGCACGACTTTTCACCCGACTGCGCGCCGATGGAATACGGCTGCAACGGCTGCGGCGATTTCAGAACGAGTGCGCTCTCGATAAGAAACGCAGACGGCAACACAGTCACCGATATGCGCTACGAGGGATACAGAATATATGCGGGCAAGCCGTCCATCGCTCCCCTGCCGTCCGTCTATCTCAACAGCGAAAGCGAGGCGGACACGCTCGAAATAGATATGGCAGACAAAGTGACCGGCATGCACGTCACGCTCATATACACGGCTTTCAACTCGCTCGATGTTATCATACGCAGCGCAAGAATCGAGAATGCGTCACAGAGACCCTCGGACATTGACCGCGCGATGAGCATCTGCGTTGACCTGCCGGGCATGGACTATGATCTCATAACCCTCTACGGCAGACACTGCAAGGAGCGCTCCGAGGAGCGCCGTCCGCTCGCCCATGGGCTTCAGGGCATCGCGAGCAAGCGCGGAGTTTCGAGCCACTGCCAAAACCCGTTTGCGGCTCTCGTCTCGAAAAATGCCGACGAGAACAGCGGCGAGGCATATGGCTTCAATCTCGTTTACAGCGGCAACTTCGAGTTCTGCACCGAGTGCGACTATTCGGGCACTTCGCGCATACTCATGGGCATAAATCCTACAGATTTTTCCTGGCATCTTGAGCCGGGCGAGAGCTTCCAGACTCCAGAGGCAGTCATGGTTCACACAAGCAAAGGCATCGGCGAGATGAGCAGGATATATCACAAGCTCTACAACTTCAACCTCGTCCCCGGAAAATACAGAACCGAGAAGCGTCCCCTGCTGATAAACAGCTGGGAGGCGGCGTACTTCGATTTTGATACGGACAAGCTCGTCTCGTTCGCGGAGCGTGCAAAGGAATTCGGCATTGATATGCTCGTCATGGACGACGGCTGGTTCGGCAAGCGCAACGACGACCACAACTCGCTGGGCGACTGGTTCGTGAACGAATACAAGCTCAAAGGCGGACTCGGCGAGCTTATTCGCAGGATAAACGACCTCGGGCTTCAATTTGGCATATGGTACGAGCCGGAGATGATCTCCCCTGACTCCGATCTCTTCCGCGCCCATCCCGACTGGTGCGTCCATGTCCCCAACCGCAAGCCCTGCATTGGCAGATATCAGTATGTTCTCGATATGTCACGCAAGGATGTCCGCGACAACATATTCGACCAGATGTATTCGGTGCTCTCAAAATACAAGATAGACTATCTCAAATGGGACTTCAACCGCAACATTTCCGACGCAGGCTCGGCTCTGCTCCCCGCAGACAGGCAGGGGGAATTCTTCCACCGCTTTATTCTGGGCACATACGAGCTCATGGGCAGGATACGCGACGCGTTCCCGGATATGCTCTTTGAAAACTGCTCGGGCGGCGGCGGACGCTTTGACCCCGCGATGCTCGCATATTCGCAGCAGATCTGGGCGAGCGACAACACCGACCCCATCGAGCGTCTGACTATTCAGTTCGGCACCTCGATGTGCTACCCCGCCTCTTCAATGGGTGCGCATGTCTCCGCCTGCGACAGGACGGATTACAGGGTCAAGGGCGACGTCGCACTCTGGGGCACCTTCGGCTATGAGCTCGACATGAACAAGCTCAACGCAGACGAGCGCGAAACAGTAAAAGAACAGGTTCGCGACTACCACAAATATTATAATCTCACCCACTTCGGCGATCTCTACAGGCTCAAGAGCCCATATGAAGACGGATACAGATGCGCGTGGAGCTTCGTCGCCGAGGACAGGAGCGAGGCTCTTGCAACGGTCGTTACGATGCGTGCGCCCGAAGTTCCGTTCTTCATTCTCAAGTTCAAGGGACTCGACCCCGAGAAACACTATCTCTGCGACTTCGACGGCAGAGTTTATTCCGGCTCGAACCTCATGAACGCAGGACTCAATCTGACCCGTCCGACAGAAAGAACGTATTCGAGTCTAAAAATATATCTCAAGGCGCAATGAGTGAAAAAGATAAAATAAACGGCGCAAACTGGATGAGCGAACTTTGCTCCGACCTGCCGATAACCGCCATAAACATACCCGGCACGCACGACAGCGCGACAAAATATGTCCGCTTTAAGCCGATATGCAACACGCAGAACTTAACAATAGAAGAGCAGCTGCAAATCGGCGTGCGGTATCTCGACATGCGCTTTGAGCTAAAAGATGGCAGAAATCTCGTCGCGGTTCACAGCATCGCGGACTGCAAAAAAGAACGCGGCTTAAAATCCGCCGACCTCACCGCCGCAGATACTGTAAATATGTGCGAGAGTTTTCTCAAAGAGAACCCCGGTGAGACAATTCTGTTTCAGCTTAAAGAAGACGACGGCGACGCAGGCATTGCGCTGTTCGGCGAATTCTACGAGCAGTGCATCAAGGGCAGAGAAGAGCTTTGGTATCTCGAAAACCGCATACCCGCTCTCGGCGAAGTGCGCGGGAAGATAGTGCTGCTGCGCGTGGTAGGCGTTGACGCTTCGCACTTTGACGACAAAACCTGCGGACTTAATTTCAGCGCGTACCCATATGTCGGCAGCAGGGATATCCTCGATTTTCGCCGCCGCGATATAAAGAAGCTTTCGGACGGCAAAACATACGCGCAGATGTATGTCCAGGATTCATACAAGCTCGGCGGAATCAAAAAATGGAAAGCCGTTACTGCTTTTCTTGAGTCCAACCTCGACCCTAAAATTTTCAATATATGCCTGACGAGCTGCACTGGCCTTATAACCCCTAAAGCCGGCTCGACATTCATCAACCGCAGGCTCAGGGAATATGAATTTATATCGGGCAGGCACTACGGCATCGTCGCCGCGGATCACATATCCCCGGATATCTGCCGCGCCGTCTTTATGAGCAATTACGGCACAGAGCAGGCGTAAAGCGCAACTGTTTTTAGCTTTATGCGAATAGTTTTTACTTTTAAAATTCAATATTGACACTTCTCGTCATACCGCGGCAAAAGCTTGTATTTTTTGCCGCGGTATTTTTGACACGTTTTTTATATGCGAAAATATAAAATAATAATTGTGTCAAAACAGCCCGTACATAAATATTTGCGGCGCAATATCGAAAAAGAGAAGTGAAAAAGTATGGAGCGTTCAAAGGTCAAAGCGGACAAGTTCAGGTTCATAGACGAAGAAAAGCGGGAGAAAATTATTTTTTCGCTCAAATGTATATTTTCATGCGCGGTCGGGCTGCTGCTCGCGCGCGCGAAGATTTTCGGCAATCTCTCGCCGCTCGGACTCGCGTTTTCCGCTGCCGCCGCCCAGCCGTATGCGCTCGCGGCGTCGGTCGGTGCGCTCGTAGGCTATCTGCTGTCCTTCTCGGGGACGGCGGGGATAAGATACATGGCGTGCGTCGCGGGAATCGCGCTGATAAACTTTTCCGTCAGTCGTCTGCGCGGAGAAAGCAGCGCGCGAAAAGTCGCACCGATCGCCTCGGCTCTCTGCTGCGCGTCAACGGGAATAGCCGTTCTGCTCGTCGAGGGCTTTTCGCTAAACGGCATTGTGACTTTTCTCGCCGACTGCGTTCTCGCTGGCGGGATGACATATTTTTTCTCGCGTTCGCTCGCACTCACTGATAAGAGAAAAGAGACTCGGCGGCTCGGCAGGCGCGACATTATCTGCGTCGCCATCTCCTGCTGCGCGGCGCTCGCAGTGCTCGCGGAGTTTGACGTCATGAACTTCCGCCCCGCCGGGACTGCGGCGGCGTTTATCGTCATGCTCCTGTGCTTCACTCTGCGCGAAGCGGGCGGCGCGTTCGGCGGCATATGCTCCGGAATTGCGCTCGCGGCGGCGTGCGGCGATCCCGCTCTAGGCGCTGTGTATTCAGCGGCGGGGCTCTGCGCCGGGCTGTTCTATCAGTTCGGTCAGCTCGGGATATCCGCGGCGTTCATCTGCATCTGCGGGATAAGCGCGGTCATTTCGCCGAACCCGCAGACAATAGCCGCGATTGCGGAGAGCGCGGCGGCGGCGCTGATATTCGTTCTCATCCCGCGCTCGAAGCTCGAAAAGCTGCGCGACAGTCTGAGCCCCGCGCAGGAGTATGCGCCCAGCGGCGAGCGCGGCGAGCTGTGCAGACGGCTCGGCGACGCGGAAAGCGCGCTCGAGGGAGTGGGACTATGTATTGAACGGGTTGGCAAGAAGATAGACTCGGTGCGCCCCGATGAGCCGGAGATAATAACCGCGCGGGTAAAGCAGAGCGTCTGCGCCGCATGCGGAAAATGCGCCGGCAAAAACGAAAAGCTCCGCGAACGGACCTTTTCGGACGCCGTGAAGATACTCCGCGAAGAGAATCACATAACATCAGCGGAATTCGGCACGGAGTTTTGCGCCGAGTGCCCGAAAGCCTCGGCGGTCGCAGAAAATTTCAACCGCGTTTTTGCAAGCAGTGTTGCATCGGCGTGCGCGGCACAGAAGACTAACCAGCTCCGCCGTGCGGTCGCGGACAGCTTCGGCGCGATGGCGGACATTCTCGGCGAGATAGGCGCAGAGACGGCAAAGAGCGATATGTTTCTCCCCTCTCAGACCTCTGCCGCCTCCGATACGCTCGGCTGGCTCGGTATAAATGTCTTATCCGCGTGCTGCAAACGAGACGGCTCTGGGCATATAATACTCACGGCAAAAATCGCCGAGCTGCCGGAGAACGCCGTTTTGCGCGAGACGACAAACGCGCTTTCAAAAGAACTCGGCGCGGCTTTGGCGCTCCCCGAGATACGCGATATTGAGAATGGTGTCAAGCTTACATTCAGCGAGAAGCCGCGATTCTGCTTTGAGATAGGCGCGGATCAGCGACCCGGCTCGGACGACGGCGACTGCGGTGACTGCTACGACTGCGTGGGACTTGAGGACGGGCGGAATGTTATAATCTTGAGCGACGGCATGGGGACGGGCAGGCGCGCCGCAGTCGATTCGGCGATGGCGACCGACCTTTTCGCGTCGCTCATCTGCTCCGGGCTATCCTGCGAAGCGGCGCTCAGAACGGTCAACACCGCGCTCATCGCCAAGAGCGAGGACGAGAGCCTTGCAACCCTCGACATAGCGTCGCTCGACCCGTATTCGGGCGAGATAAGCTTCTTCAAGGCCGGTGCCGCTCCATGCTTTATAAAGCGCTCCGGGCGCACCGCGATACTCGAGCTGCCGTCGCTCCCGGCGGGCATACTCAGCCGCATCGGCTTTTCAAAGGCGGGTGCGGAGCTGCGCGAGGGCGACACGGTTGTCATGATATCCGACGGAGTCGTGGCGGACGGCAGCGAATGGATAACGAAGCTCATACGCTCCTGGCGCGGAGACGCGCAGGGGCTCGCCGAGGAGCTGACCGCCGCGGCGCTCAGCCGCCGCAAGGGCAAAAAATCTGACGACATGACGGCGATATGCGTGCGCATCCACAGCGCGGACAGAATCGGGAATTGACAAAGCCTCCGCCATAATATATAATATTTGCGAAAACAAAATGGAGGTATAAATTATGATTTTAGCAGCTGTCGGTAAGAACGGCACAGGCAAGGATTTCTTCCTTGATTATGTTGCTCAGAAGTACGGCTTCCCGATGATTTCCATCGGCGATGTTGTCCGCGAGCTCGCAACTAAGGACGGCCTTGAGCTGACCCGCGACAATCTTCATGCTACCAGCAAGAAGTACATGGGCGAGTTCGGTCAGACCTTCTTCCCCGAGATGATCGTCAAGAAGATAAAGGAATCGGACGCTCCGAACTATCTTGTTTCCGGCATTCGTCCGCCTTCGGACATTGAGATTTTCCGCAAAGCTTTCGGCGATGATTTCATCCTTGTTGACGTTGTTATCAGCGACGACGAGGTTCGCTATCAGAGAATGATCGCCCGCGGCTCCGAGCGCGACGGCAAGAGCGTTGAGAAGCTTCGCGAGAACGATCTCCACGAGGAGGAGATCTTCCACACCAGCGAGAGCGAGAAGATGGCAAACTATGTCATCAAGAACGACGGCGGCGTTGAGGACTTCTACGCGGCAGTCGACAACTTCTATGAGACCGTTCTCAAGCCGAAAATCGGCTGAGTAAGAGCCAAACAAAGCAAAAGATCCTCCGTATGAGATGTATCATACGGAGGATTTTTTGTCTGCATGGTAAAAAGCCTGCACAGTGTGAACCGTGCAGACTTTTCTGATGTAAAGATTGATTACTTCTGGGGAGCTCCAACAGGGCAAGCATCTGCGCAGGAACCGCACTCAGTGCAGAGATCCGGGTTGATCTCAAACTTGCCATCGCCCTCAGAAATAGCTCCTACGGGGCACTCAGCCTCGCAAGCGCCGCAGGAAATGCAATCGTCGCTGATATGATAAGCCATTAGTCAATCCTCCTTACACATATTTCTCTTTAACATCGCACGCGGATATCCACATACGCTGTACAATCATTGTATCACATTATATAGAAAAATCAAGAGTAAAATTATGTCCTCGTTTATTCTATT
>DJQG01000004.1 GCA_002438685.1 Ruminococcaceae bacterium UBA6392
CCCGGCGAAAAGCCCGAGGCGTTCAAACGCCTTCTTGAGATAATCAAACGGCGCGACGATCATGTAGACGCGGGCATACTCGGTATGCGCGTGCTGTTCAGGGTGCTCTCCGACTTCGGCGAAGCGGATCTCGCTTTTAAAATGATAACCCGCCCGGACTATCCGTCCTACGGCAATTTCGTTGAGCGCGGGCTCACGGCTCTGCCGGAAGATTTTCTGCGCGAGGAGGACAGACCCAATTCGCTCAATCACCATATGTTCGGCGATATTTCCGCCTGGTTCATTGAATATATCGGCGGCATCCGCGTCAATCCTTTTCTTGCAGACCCGACGGAAGTCGAGATATCGCCCGTGTTTATTGAAAATCTCGAAATCGCGGAGGCTTCGTATGAGACGGTCGGCGGCAAAGTGAGCGTCAAGTGGCGCAGAACATCTATGGGCATAGCACTCGATATATCCGTAGACAGTGGAGTTCACGGGCGTATAAGACTGCCCGACGGCTACGCGTTCGCAGACGAGCGCGGCAGCCTCGAGGAGCTTCACAGCGGTAAATTTGAAATAATCAGAGAGTGAAAGCAGGAGGAAAAATGAAAGAGAAAATACTTTTCGTCAATTCGTGCGTGCGCGGTGAGAACGAGTCGCGCACTTTCGCGCTCGCCAAAACCGCACTCAGTCGCCTTGACGGCGATATAGAAGAGATACGCCTGGCCGACGCGGATTTGAAGCCGCTCGACGCGGCGGGACTCGCGAAGCGCGCCGAAAGCGCGGAAAAAAACGACTTCTCCGACCCGGTCTATGACTGCGCGAAGCAGTTCGCCGCCTGCGATACTGTCGTTATCGCCGCGCCGTTCTGGGACTACAGCTTCCCGGCGTTTTTAAAAATCTATATCGAATCCCTGTGCGTCGGCGGGCTGACCTTTCTCTACGGCAGCGACGGCGTCCCGATAAGCTATTGCAGGGCGAAAAAATTGATTTATATCACCACTTCGGGCGGCTATATCGGCGACGCGAACTTCGGCTTTGAATATATCAGGACAGTCACGAAGTCGTTCTTTGGCATCGAGAACTTCAGCTTTTTCAGCGCGGAGGGGCTCGATATTCTCGGCAACGACCCCGCAGCGATACTGAAAGCGGCGCAGGGGAAGATAGAACGCGAGCTCTGATACAATTAAATTAAAATCCTCAGACCCCCGGTGTTTTCTTCGCCGGGGACTTGCTTTTTATGAATATGCGCTTCGTTTCCGAACAAAAATCAATATATGAAAAAATATTTTTTCGCAGAAGCTTGATAATTCTAAATATTAATTAAAAATAATTTATTTTGCAGTAGAATTATTTTGAGATACATTTGGCATATATTTGTGCCGAATCGATACTTATAACGAAGCGAAAAGGGGATCGCAATGAAGAAGGTAACGGCAGTTCTATTGGTTCTGTTGACGGCGCTCGCGGTTTTTGCCGCCTGCTCCAAAAACGCAGTTCACACGGTGACATTCGACAGCTCGGGTGGAACGCAAATAAAGACCCAGCATATCCGCAACGGCGAAAAAGCCAAAAAACCGTGGGATCCGCACAAAGAGGGCTTCACGTTCATCGAGTGGCAGTATAACGGCGCGGCGTTCGATTTCAACACCGCAATAACAGACGACATAACCCTTGTCGCGTCCTACAGCATCGACGAGGGCACGGATATAGTCCTGCTCGTGCTCTGCTACGGCGACGGCAGGGAGAACGAAATAATCGAGATAAAGCGCGGCGAAGCGGCGTTTGCGCCGCCGACTCCCGAGCGCGAGGGATATAAATTCGAGGGCTGGTTCAACGGCGACACCGAGTTCGATTTCTCAACGCCGATAAACGACGACCTGAACCTCACCGCAAAATGGAAAGCGACGGGAAAGGCAGAGCGCGAGTCCGAAAATCAGCCCGCGGCGGCAGAGGAACCCGCGCAGAAATATTCCGACACCGCGGCGAAATATTCCGGCAGATGGTATCTCGACGGCTATTCCGATATATTCGTCGATGTATCGAACTCGGCGAGCGGGATGAATCTGCGCTCGTATAACTTCTCACTGCCCTCGTCTTCGGGGAGCGTCGCGGCGTATACTCTCTATCCTTCGAAGTCGCTTTCATCCTCGGGCGGCAGCTGGGGCAACTCCGTCTCTGTGCCGTTTGCCTCGTGGGAGAGCTCGCTGAGCGCGAACAAAATAATCCTCGGCAGCAACTGCTTTTATATCAATAACAAGAAATTCGTGAAATCTCCCGGCACGAAGGACAGATACACCGGCACCTGCTACAGAGAGGCGCGCGGAGTGTGGTATCTGTTTAACAATCCCGACTCCACAATTGAAATATACACCGCGCAGAAGGGCGGCGACGAGACGAGCGACCGCTTCGGCATAAAGGCCGTTAATTTTGATCTCGCAACTCTCAGCACCTATATGAAGTCCTCGACAGGCGGCGGATATGCCGACAGAAAGAGCGACTGGGACAGCTACGGAATATCCGTCACTAACGGCGTCCTGACGATAAAGAACAAGAACGGCACAAGGACATTTTACAGCAAGAAAAAATACCAGAGCGTGACGGGCGTCAGGCTCAGCGCGACGGAAGCGAGACTCAGAGTCGGTCAGACTAAGGTGCTCACCGCCACTGTTATCCCCGCCGACGCATATGACAAGGACTACACCTGGTCGAGCGACGATCCGTCAATAGCGGAGGTCGCGGGCGGCATAGTTGCGGCGAAAAAAGAGGGCACGACGAATATCAGAGTCACCACAAAGGACGGCAACCGCGTGGCGGTCTGCAAGGTGACGGTATATATCGACCATGTCACGGGTGTTACTTTGAGCTCGTCCGCGCTCGATTTAACAGTAGGCGATTCGAGGCAGCTCCGGGCGACTGTCGCTCCGCGCAACGCGGCGAATCAGAAGGTCACATGGTCGAGCAGCAATGCTAATGTAGCATCGGTCTCGAGCTCCGGGCGCGTCACGGCGAAGGCGAAAGGCACTGCCGTGATAACCGTAAAGACCGAGGACGGAAACAAGACCGCTTCATGCACCGTGACTGTCAAGAACCCGACCCTCGCGGCTGTTGCGGCGGCGCAGGTGTCGAACAACGGCACCGCCGCGCCGCAGATACACGCGTCGGCGCTCGTCTCCGGCGGAACGGGGAAATATACCTCTTATAAAATAAAGATATTTTTAAACGGCGCGCTCGTGGCGGAAAAATCGGAAAAGAGTATGTCATATACCCCGAAGGTCAGCGGTATGTACACCGTGGAAGTCACCGTCACAGACTCCGACGGTGAAACGGCGAACGGAAAGATGCTCATAAATGTATCCGTAGTTGAGCCGACAACGGAGAAGCCTACCGAGAAACCTACGGAAAAGCCTACGGAGAAGCCGACAGAAAAGCCTACCGAGAAGCCGACAGAAAAGCCTACCGAGAAGCCGACAGAGAAGCCTACGGAAAAGTCGACGGAAAAACCGTCCGACGAACCGATAAATCCGATTCCGTCGAACCCCGTTGTCCCCGTGACCGAGCCGGCAACGGACGCGCCGCTCGCCCCCGAGCCCGCACTGGACTGAATATAAAATGCAAATAAAAAGACTGTCACAGATTTTATTCTGCGGCAGTCTTTTGCTGTTTAAAATTGTTGTAATGATGTGAAATTAAAAATAAATGGCTGTTGCTTCAAGCTTTTATCGCCGACCCATACAAACGGCTTTTTCATGCTGTTACTGCTGCCGTTTTACGCCTGATAAGTCTCCATAAAGCTGTTGACATCGCTCTCGCATGAGCGCATGGCGAGTATCGTCTGCCCGAAGAGTTTTTCAAGCTCCCAGCCGAGCCTCTCCGCGCCAGTGCGGATAACATCGCGCGAGCAGCCCGCGGCGAACTTTTTATCTTTGAACTTCTTCTTGAGGCTCGAAACCTCCATGTCCATCACGCTCTTTGACGGGCGCATCAGCGCAGTCGACCAGATGAGCCCGGTCAGCTCGTCCGCCGCGAAGAGCACCTTTTCCATCTCGTGAACTGGCTCGATATCTACGCAGATACCGTAGCCGTGGGAGCAAATTGAATATATCATGTCGTCGCCGACTCCGCCCGCCTTGAGCAGCTCGGGAGCTTTCTTGCAGTGCTCCTCCGGATAGAGCTCGAAGTCGATGTCGTGCAGCAGACCGACTATGCCCCAGTATTCCTCCTCGTCCGCATAGCCGAGCTCCTTCGCGTACCAGCGCATAACGCCCTCTACGGTCAGCGCGTGGCGGATATGAAACGGGTCTTTGTTGTATTTTTTCAGAAGCTCAAACGCTTCGTCCCTCGTGATTTTGCTCTCTCTCATTTTTTATCGTCTCCTTGCAGTTTCGCGCAGTGTTGCGCGAGTTTCCACAATTATACCACTTATTTGGTAGGCTTTCAACTATATGCGCGGCTTTATCTCGAGATTGACAAGCGCGCTCTGATTTATTGAAAACAGCAGATCAACAAGCTCATTTTCGTCAATGCAGTAGTCCGAGCGTATCCATTGGATTATAACTCCCGTGCTGCCGTTGAGAATATATGAGTAGATATATTGCTCCTGCTCTTTCGGAAAAACGATGTTCAGATTCTCGATAAACTGGATTATCGACTGCTGCATGAATTTTGAACGGAACGCAGGGTCAACCGAATCGACAAGCAGCGTGCGGAACGGCTTGTCGTTTTCTTTGATATATATTAGAAATGAAAGCAGGTATCTGTGCGCGCCGATGTCGTTTTCCGCGCCTATTTTCTTCAAGTGATCCTGAGTCGCGTCGAGCAACTCGTTTTCGACCTCTTCGAGCAATTCTTTCGGCTCGGAGTAGTGCGCATAAAAGGTCGAGCGGTTGAGGTCGGCGCGCTCGCACAATTCTCTTACGGATATTTTTGTTACCGAGCCTTTCTCGCCCAGAAGATCCATCAGCGCGTTTTTGAGCAATATTTTTGAAAGTCTCGTGCGCTGGTTATTTTTGGTGTTCATATTATACCGCCACTTTCAGATGATTTTGTCGGTTTCATAACAGCTATTAGCAAAACTGATGATTGTTAATCCGACACAATGTAGATATAATAGTAGTGTAATATAAACAGTCCGATCTGTCAAGCGGGTCGGAAAGCTAAGGAGAGACAAAAATGAAGAACAGACTGCTCGAAAAGCGGGCGTTTGATTCGCGCCTGACCTCGCCCGATGTAACGGCGAAGGAGAAGTGGCTGGGTTATCTGCTCGGTCCGTCCGGCGCGCTGCTTTTAAACGCAGTGCTCGCGACCTACCTCAATGTCTATTATACCGATGTCCTGAACCTCACCACCGTGTGGGGCGGCGCGTTTCTCGCGGTGTTCCCGATAGTGTCGAAGATAATCGACGCCATAACAAATATAGTCATGGGTTATATCATCGACCGCACGCACACCAAGCAGGGCAAGGCGCGCCCGTGGCTGCTGCTCTCCGCGCCGCTTGTCGCCGTGACGGGCATATTGCTCTTCACAGTCCCCTCGGGCAGCCAGACGGTGCAGGTGATATGGGTCATGCTCTCGTATAACCTGTTCTATTCGTTCGCTTATACAATTTATAACATGAGCCATGGGCTTATGGTACCTCTTTCAACAAGAGATACCGAAAAAAGAGGTTCGCTTTCCGTTTTTAATCAAATTGCATCGATCATGATGAGCGGAATAATTGTCGCGCTTATCTTCCCGATGGTAGTTATGCCCATAATCGGAGTGGACAGGTCAAAGTGGATTGGCTTGATGAGTGCACTGTCATGTCTGGCGCTTCCGCTGACGCTCATGGAGTATTATTTCACAAAGGAACGCGTCACTCTCGAAAGCAATGAAGTCAGTAAAGTTGAAGAGATTCCCTTCAAGGTGCAACTTAAAGCTTTGGCTACAGACAAATATATGGTCGCAATATATCTGTACTTCTTTATTGTTACTGCTGCTACCTGTATTAAGAATATAAGCCTCGTTTACTTTTGCAACTATGTATTGGGTACATATAACGACGGAAAGACGCAAACCCTTATTTCGGTTATCGGCGGTATTCCTATGGGAATCGGTATCTTTGCTGTCTGGCCGCTTGCAAAAAAATTTGGCAAGCGTAATCTCACTATTGCAGGATGCGTTTTGATTTCTGTAGGAAGCTTGATTTGCTGGCTGTTTCCGACAAATATGGTTGTTATGCTTATAGGACAGTTTATCAAAAATATGGGCGGCTTGCCCGGGTCATATATCATTATGGCGCTGTTTGCGGATGTGCTTGACCATTTTGAATGGAAAAACAGATTCAGGTGCGATGGAGTTGCAATGTCGGTTTTCAACATTATTTCGGTAACTATGGTCGGTCTTTGCACAGGCTTATTTAACGGCTTACTTTCAAAAGCAGGCTACATTGCGCCGCAGGTGATAAACGGAGTCACCGTTGCCGCGCAGCAGTCGCAGGCGGTCAAGAGTACGATTACATTCGGTTTTGTCGGACTCGAAACAATTACGAGCATTCTCGCAATCGTGTTGCTTTTAGTTCTCAATGTTGAAAAGGATATCGATAAGAAACAGGCAGAGATTAAGGCTCGCAATGAAAATAAAAAAGCTGAGGAATAATCAAATGATAGAATTCAATTCTCTTGGAAGAAATCCTGTTTTACCTAATGATGTGTGTATCCCCGACGGGGAGGCTCATGTTTTTGGCAACAGATTATATGTATATGGCAGCTATGATGTCGGGGAAAGAGAATATTGCAGCGAAATTTATCGCGTTGCTTCCACAAATGATATGCTTACTTGGACAGTCGGAGAAAAATCATTTGACGGCAAGGATGTGGAGTGGGCATGTAAAAAAATCAAAAAGCAATATTATATAAAGGATATGGGACTAAAAAATCCAACGCCTTTTTACAGAAAAATGCTTAATGACATGCATGTTCCGCTTAAATTTATCCCGAAGCCGCTCAGACCAAATATGATTAACTTTGGACTGTTTACGCAGAACACCAATTTGCTTTTCGCTCCGGATTGCTGCGAAAAAAACGGCAGATATTACCTGTATTTTTGCATGGCGGATTACAGCGAAGGCGTTGCCGTATCGGATAGTCCTTATGGTCCGTTTGAAAATCCGGTTCGTTTTCCTGTCGGCGGTATTGACCCGGCTGTTTTCATCGACGATGACGGAAGTGCATATTACTACTGGGGTCAATTCAGGGCAAATGCTGTTAAATTAAATGACGATATGACATCCTTTGACGAGAAGAACATTGTGGAAAATGTTGTTACCGAGGAAGAGCACGGTTTCCATGAGGGCAGTTCAATGCGAAAACGCGGCAATACTTATTATTATGTTTATCCGTGTATTTATCGTCATGAAAGACCGACATGTCTCGCCTATGCAATCGGTAATTCCCCGCTCGGTCCGTTTAAATATCAGGGTATAATTATTGACAACATAAAGTGCGACCCGCAAAGCTGGAATATTCATGGTAGCATTGAGGAGTTTAACGGACAGTGGTATGTGTTTTATCACAGATGCTCCGGAAATAAAAAAATGCATCGCAGGCTTTGTGTTGAAAAGATTTATTTCAACGAGGACGGAACTATCGACGAGGTCAAAATGACGTCACAGGGAGCCGGAGAGCCATTTGCAGTCGGTGAAACAATTGAGGGCTGGAGAGCTTGCGAAGTTGACGGTGGAGCATATGTTGACGGCACAGAGCTTGTAATGTGTGACGGCAGCTCGGCAATAATTCGCTACGCTAACATTAGCGACAATTCGTCTTTTAAAATCGAAGCACAAGGCGATGGCGAGATTTCGGTATATGCAGGAGATACGTTGCTTTCTGATGCCAAATCAGGCTTATATGAGATTAAGTTGATTTGTAAAAGAAACCTGAGAGTTAGAAGTATAACATTGAAATAGGTGATAATTATGGAAGCAATTAACAAAAGATTTGATTGTATTAAAAATCACCCGGGAAAAGATATTAGAATTTTGCGTGTACGTGTATTTGCAATAACAAAAAAATTTTTTGACGGGAGAAACGGGGAGACGGCTGAATAAAATGAAGAAAAAACTTCTGATAATTATTCCGATTGCAGTTGTTGTCATTGCCGCATGGCTCGCGTTCTGCGGCTATCAGTGGAGCTGGGGACCGTTTGTGAAGCTCCACGATGTGAAAACCGCCTCGCTCGCGGGCAACGGCGAAAAGTATTCGCTTGATAATGTCACGGAAAATGCCGACAGCCCGATAAAAGGCAAGACCATTATATTTCTCGGCTCTTCCGTGACCTACGGCTCGGCATCCGACGGGGTTTCGTTTGCCGACTATATCGAAAAGCGCGACGGCTGCGAAATGATAAAAAGCGCAGTCTCCGGCACGACCCTCGTTGAATCGGGCATTGATTCATATGTGTCGCGGCTCAAAAAGCTCGATGCGGAAAAAGCCGATCTTTTGGTCTGCCAGCTCTCGACCAACGACGCGTCGCAGAAAAAAGAGCTCGGAAAGATAATCGAGTCCAAAAATCTCAACGACTTCGACACAAAGACCGTAGCCGGGGCGATAGAATACATAATCTGCTATGCAAAAGAAAAATGGAATTGCCCCGTGATATTTTATACAAGTCCGCGCTACGACAGCGAGCGGTATCAATCCATGGTCGATATTTTAAAAGCGGCGCAGGAGAAGTGGGGTATATCCGTTATCGATATGTGGAACGACGATAATTTGAACGCCGCGTTGAATGCCGATACGAGTTTGTATATGGCAGATAAGATACACCCGACAAAAGCGGGGTATCTCGAAATATGGACTCCGTTCATGGAACAGGAAATCTTTGCAGTTATGAGCGCGAAAGAGGTGAAAAAATGAAAGCCGTAAAGCTTAAAACAGAGTATCTCAAAAATCCGCTGGGTATAGACATAAAGAACCCGCGCTTCATGTGGAACTGCGAGGGCGGAAAGGCGCAGAGCGCATACAGAATAGCCGCATCAGATGTGCGCGGCAATATTTTATGGGACAGCGGCAAGGTCGAATCCCCGCAGATGGCGTTTATTCCGTATCCGCTCGATACTCCGTCGCGCCTGAGAGTGAACTGGAAAGTGAAGCTCTGGGACGAAAACGGACTTGAGGGCGATTGGAGCGAGCCGGCATTCTTCGAGATCGGGCTCAGAAACGCCTCGGATTGGAACGCGAAGTGGATAACCGGAAACTATAATGTAAACAAAAAGCAGCGTTACCCGGTCGACTGCTTCAAAAAAGAGTTCGAATGCAAAAAGCCGATTCTTTCTGCTCGGCTCTATATGACCGCCTGCGGACTTTATTCAGCCGAGATTAACGGCGTTGATTGCTCGATGCCGCTCGCACCCGGCGTTACGGAATACAGAAAGCGTATACAGTATCAGACCTATGACGTGACTGCTCTTCTGCACGAGGGCGAAAATATGATCTGCGCCGAGCTTGCCGACGGCTGGTACAGGGGCAGCGTCGGCGCGTGGGGGCTCAAAAATCAGTACGGCACCGAGACTAAATTGCTCGCTCAGCTTGAGATAAAATATGCCGACGGCACGGCGCAGACGGTTGTGTCGGACGGCTCGTGGCTCTGGAGCAATGACGGTGCGATACGCTTCGCCGACAACAAGGACGGCGAGCGGGTCAATGCAAACAAGGCTCCGTCTTATAGCCGCCGCGCGAAAGAGACGAAGTGCAAGGTCGTGCCGAGCGCGTCGAACAATTTCCCGATAGCCGAAAAGGAACGCTTCAAGCCCAAATTATCCGTCACCCCGAGCGGAAAAAAGCTGCTCGACTTTGGGCAGAATATAGCGGGCTATGTCGAGTTTGAGATAAACGCCCGCGAGGGGCAGAAAATCACTCTCGAATTCGGAGAGCTGCTGCGCGGCGGCGAGCTGACGCTCGAAAATATCCAGTGCAAAAATAAACACAAGACAACGCCCTTGCAAAAGATTGAGTATATCTGCAAAGAGGGCAAAAATCACTACAAGACAAAGTTTGCTATCTTTGGTTTTCAGTATGTCAGCGTCGACACGGATATAGATATAGCCCCGGAGAACTTCACCGCCATAGCCGTCTATTCCGACATGGACGAGACGGGGTATTTCAACAGCTCCAATGAGCTGCTCAATAAATTTGTCGAGGCGACAAAGTGGTCGGCAAAAGGCAACTCGACCGATCTGCCGACAGACTGCCCGACCCGCGAACGCCACGGCTGGACGGGCGACGCGCAGATATTCTGCAAGACAGCGAGCTATCTTTTTGACTACGCGCCCTTTGCCGAAAAATTCGTGCGCGATATGTGCGACGAACAGCTCAGAAACGGCGACTTCCGCCAGATAGCCCCGCGCGGCGGTGTGGATTTCTATATGACTTTTATGGACGGCTCGGCGGGCTGGTCCGATGCGGGCGTGTTTATCCCGTACAGGCTCTATAAGCAGTACGGCGACAGAAAAATTCTCGAACGCTTCTATCCCAATATGCGTGCCTTTGCCGAATATAAAATAAAGACCCTCGGCAAGTGGTATCCGACCGCCCTGCCGACGGGAGTGGGGCTCAAGAATTTCCGCAACATTTCAAACTACCGCCAGTCCTACGGCGAATGGGCGGAACCCGCCGATGTCAAGGCGCTTAAATTTACGGATTTCGTCAACCCGAATCCCGAGGAGACCACGGCTTACATAGTCTATATGCTCGAAACGATGGCGGATATAGCCCGCGTCCTCGGCAAGGACAGCGACAGAAAGCTCTATGAAAAGAATGCCGCAAGGGCGAGAATCGGCTACAGCGCGCTTGTCTCGACGAAAAAATTCTCGCTCGACACCGACCGCCAGGCTAAGCTCGTTCGCCCGCTTTATATCGGTCTGTTGAATGAAAAACAGTCGGAATACGCGAAAAAGCGGCTCATAAAAGCTCTTGACAATTACTCATGGCGGCTCGGCACGGGATTCCTCTCGACTCCGCTGATACTGAGCGTTCTGGCGGATATAGATATTGAATATGCCTATCGCCTGCTCGAAAACGAGCAGATGCCCGGTTGGCTGTTCATGCCCAAAAACGGCGCGAACACCGTCTGGGAGTCGTGGGAGGGCACTGCGGCGCAGGGCGGCATAGCCTCGCTCAACCACTACTCCAAGGGCGCCGTGTGCGAGTGGCTGTTCGGCACGATGTGCGGAATAAATGTCGCGGGGGAGAACAAATTCAAAATATCCCCGCGCCCGGGCGGACATTTTGAGTTCGCCGAAGCGAGCTATGACAGCGTATACGGAAAAATCTCCGTGCGCTGGGACAAAACGGACGGGGGATACAAATATAAAATATCCGTCCCGTCGAACTGCCAAGCGGATATAATTCTGCCCGACGGAAGAAAGCAGACCGTCGGAGCGGGTGAATATGAATTCTGAGGAGGAAAAACCATGAAAAGATCGATAGCCGCCGTTATGGCGATCCTTGTTCTGCTTGTGTCACTGCTGTGTGCGTGCAAAAAGGACGACGCAAAAACAAATGCCGACACCACCGGCGAAGCGCAGACGAGCGCGGACGGGCAGATAGTTGAAGACACTACCGCCCTGCCCGAGGACAGCACCGCGCAGGAGGGTGAGACGGGCGAAACTCAGCCGACCGACCCCGCGAAGCCCGGCGAGACGAATGTACAGGTCACCGCCGCACCTTCGAAGAGCGCAAAAGACTGGAGCAAGGCTGAGATAATCGCCTATTTCAACGCCGGCGCGAACAGGGTCAAGTACGGCGCAAAATCCGTAACCCGCAACTATACCGAGACGAAGAACGACGCCGACAAGACCGAACTCCCGAAAGCCATAGACGCAGTCGGCAAGAGCGCGATGAAAACTTTCATGAAGCGCGACGATAAAGCTCTCGTCATGACGAACAAAGAGGATATCAAAGCGGTATTCCCTGTCGGCGGCAAGGACTGGGTCAGCAAGCTCACAGCATCCGATGTCAAGAGCGCAAAGATAGAGGACAAGGGCAGCGAATATCAGATAACCCTGACCTTCGGCACCGAGGTCAACCCCTCGGGCAATAAGGGCTATGCCGCGGCGTTCGGCGTGCTGACCGCCGACATGGTGAATTTCGATTATCCCGGTCTCTCGCTCAGCGACCAGAGATTCACCTATTACAACGGCACTATCTCGGCAAAGTTTGATAAGTCCACCGGCAATATGGTCTATGCCCACTATGACTATCCCGTTATTATTGAACTGACGGCGCACCTGCTCGGCTCGAACACGAGGGTGAAAGTCGGTATGACGACAATAAACGACTTCACGATAAAATATTAAAAGTTACATCCGAAAAACAAAATGTCCCGCACATTCCTGTGCGGGGCGTTTTGCGTATATTCTTATTTGAGCGAGTTGCCGGCGCTGAACGCCTTTGCGACCGTCTCGCCGAGGACAACATAGGTGTTGTTGAACGGGTCGAAGGTTATCGGCTGCGCTTTTGAAACATCGACATTTCCGTTCTCGTCAAGCACGCGCTCGTCAACGCAGACGTTGACTATCTCGCCGACCATGCGCCCGGTGGCTGCGTCATAGCTCTTGAGCCTGCACTCTGCGGCGATGGGCAGCTCTTCGATCAGCGGCGCGTCAACAAACTTCGATTTGACGGCGTGGAAGCCCGCTTTTTCAAATTTATCGGGCGTATTCCCTGCGGAGACAAGACCGACATAGTCGCAAGCCGCCGCGTGTTCGAGGTCAGCCATGCTCACGGTGAACGCCTTTCTCTCGAGGATATTCTTCGTGGACTTGTGACCCGCGCTTATGCACATGGATATCTCATTGCCGCCGCTGATGCCGCCCCATGCGGCATTCATCGCGTCGGGGTTCCCGGTCTTGTCGTAGGAACCGAGGATAAGCACCGGCTGCGGATAGGTGAAGGGCTTTGCGCCGAAATCTTTTCTCATGATAATTCCTCCTTTGATTTGACTTTATTATAGAACCTGAAGTCGGCTTTAAGTCAAGGAAAAACGAAAAAAGTTTACAAATAAAAACAGCCCCGGACTCAACATCCGGGACTGAATAAAAAATCTATTAATCTCTCTCTTTTTCGAATGAGATAACTTTTCCGCTCTTCGCGTTTATCTTGTACTCATACTCGAATCCGCCGCATTTGAATTCAACATCGTAGTGCGCGGTGAGCGATTCGGTGTCAAGCTCGGCTTCGAGCTCCGTGACCTGTGCCGCGGTGAGACCTGCATGGTCGAGCGCGGCTTTCTTCGCGGTGTCCGCGGAGACATACTTCGAGGTGTCGGCGGGCTTTGAATCGTCAAGCTCGCGCTCAAAGGAAATTATTTTGCCGTTTTTCGCGTTGACCTCAACTTCGTACTCATATCCGCCCGAGACGAACTCGATATCATAGTGCGGGGTGCGGTCGTCAATATCAAGCTCAGCTTTCTTGAAAGTGACCTTCGATGCGTCGAGAGAAGCTCTCTTGAGCGCGGCGGCCTTTGCCTCTTCGACGGAGATAAACTTCGATGTGTCAGCTGCGGGCTTCTTATCCTCGCGCTCGCGGTCGAATTCGAGAATCTTTCCGCTCTTTGCGTCTATCTCGAACTCATACTCATAGCCGCCTGAAACGAACTCTATATCATAGTGCGGGGTACGGTCGTCCGCGTCAAGCTCTGCTTTTTTGAAAGTGACCTTTGACTCGTCAAGGGAAACTTTCTTGAGGGCTATCGCCTTCGCTTCGTCGATGCTGATATAGCCGGAGACATCGGGCTGGGGCTTTGAGGGTTTCGAGGGGTCGGCGGGCTCAACTTCTTTTTTAAGAATGCTGCCGTCCGCGACCGCTATCTCGTAGTCGTATTCGTTAGCTCCGGCGATGAACTCGATATCGTAGTGGGCGACGAGATCGTCGCTGTCGAGCTTCGCTTCGGTGAACTTCGCGTCGGCTCTTGCAACGCCTGCATCGGCGACTGCAATGTCTATCGCGGCGTCAAGGCTTATCTTTATTTCCTGCTGGATCTGTCCGGAGCTGCCCGAACCTGTGTCGGGCTTATCCTGCGGCGGAGCGACCGCAGAGAAGATAGCCATAATGACTGACATGAGCGCGACTCCGATGGATTTGAAAATACTTGCAAACATTAGTATCTGTCCTTTCTTATCGGGATCGTGTCCCTTAGTACACCCATATAATAACCCGCGAAAATTAAAGAAAGATTAGAGCGCAGAAATTTTTTTGGAAAGTTTTTTACTTGTAAAAGCGGTAAGCTGTAGGGCGGTAAATTGGGATTTATTTATTACTTGAGCGATAGCAAAGTAACAACAAGTGACTCAAATAATTTTTATAATCAGATCTCCAATAGCCGCGCCGCAGTGTTTGATAAGCCAACGGAGACGGGCGAGGGAACGGCT
>DJQG01000056.1:0-2004 GCA_002438685.1 Ruminococcaceae bacterium UBA6392
TGAGCCGCGCGAGAGATAAATTCTCGGATATCTTCTCCCAGTCCGTCTCCGACGCCTGCCTTATCCACGGCGATTTGAATGTCGGCAACATAATGGTCGGCAAGGGGCTCCGGATAACGGGATTTATCGATCCGCTCAATTCCATGTATGCCGACCGCGAATATGATCTGTTCCAGTTCAATAACCTGACCGGTAAACGCTTTTTTCTCTGCGACACATATCTCAAAAAATACGGCGCGAGCGAAAAAGCGGAGCAGAAGCTCGCGTTTTATGCCCTGTGGAACGAAGCCTATTGCTTCATAAAAGCGGGTACGCTCATTCCGTTCATCATGAACCCGTTGGTCAAAAATATGAACGCCGTGCTCGGCAGGGGAGTATAACTATGGCTTCCGTGTCGGCAAGAATTACAAGCGCGCTGCTCAGCGCAGTGTTCCATTCCCGGTTCATAAAGAACGAGAATATGAGCGCGAACGCAGGCGCAGCGGTAAAAAATAAAGCCAGCAGATATAAGCCGCCGAAAGGCTATACCCTGACCCGAACTCCCTGTGGCGAATGTTTTGTTGAAAGTCTCATTCCCGAAAAGTCAGGAACGGGCACCGTGATTTTTCACATTCACGGCGGGAGCTTCAAAGTGAAGCTTATCGATCTTTATCGCCGCCTCGCGCTCAAATACAGCCGCATTGCAGGCGGAGCCGCCGTTTTCAGCGTCGATTACAGAACCATGCCCGAATATATCTTCCCTTCGCAGCTCGATGATGTCATGTGTGCATGGGATATGCTGACGGCAAATGGTATAAAGCCCGAAAATGTTGCAGTCCTCGGGGACAGCAGCGGCGCAAATCTGGTGCTCGCCTTTGTGCAGAAGCTCCGGGATTCCGGCAGACCGATGCCTAAAAAACTCGTCTGCTTTTCGCTCTGGGGCGATATGACAGCTCGCGGCGAATCATATGAGCGAAACTGCCACAGCGACCCGTTTTACGGCATCGCGAAGAAAGAAAAATTCAAAGATCACGAAGCGTATTTCAGACGCCGCCCTAAATATGCCGGGGAGCACGATCTCCTCGACCCGTATCTCTCGGTGTCGTTTGCCGATTTTTTCGGTTTCCCGCCGACGGTCTTTTTCTGCGGAACGGCTGAGGTGGGGGAGAGCGACAGCGACACGGCTTTCGCCAATGCGCTCAGCGCAGGCGTCGATGCGAAGCTCTATAAATACGACGGACTTTTTCATGATTTTCAGCTTCTTTCATTTTTGCCGGAGAGCAGGGATGTGTTCCGCAAACTTGAATCTATACTAAAATAAAAAACTGCCGAATCTTTTTTTACAGGTTCGGCAGTTTTACTTATTTTTTATGCAAGCTCTTTCGCGAGCGCGTCGAGCTGAGCTTTGTTCTCGTCGGTCATTGCGGAACGAATTGTGACCGTACCGATTTGCTCGATATCCTTGCTGTTTTCAAACATCTTCGCCATGTTCCTCGCGGCGGTCGGCGCCCATGAGCCGTTCTCGATAAACGCAACTGTGCGCTTCTGATATCCGCGCTCGGTCAGGTGGTCGATGAAGTCGCGCATGAACGGGAAGATGCTGCCATTGTAGGTGGTCGTTGCGAGCACGAGCTTCCCGTAGCGGAACGCGTCCTCAACAGCCTCTGCCATGTCGCAGCGTGCAAGGTCGTTGACTGCGACCTTTGTGCAGCCGTCAGCCCTGAGCTGCTCGGCGAGATATTCGACAGCCTTTTTTGTGTTGCCATAGACAGAGGTGTAGGCGATGCAGACTCCCTCGCTCTCGACGCCGTAGGATGACCAGATGTCATAGAGACTCAGATAATATCCGAGATTCCCGCTGAGAACAGGTCCGTGGAGCGGGCATATGACTGCGATGTCGAGCTCGGCGGCTTTCTTGAGCAGCGTCTGCACAGGTCCGCCGTATTTTCCGACGATGCCGAAATAGTATCTTCTCGCTTCGCACGCCCAGTCCTCGTCCGCGTCGAGCGCGCCGAACTTGCCGAA
>DJQG01000056.1:2083-25408 GCA_002438685.1 Ruminococcaceae bacterium UBA6392
ATGACCTCCGGCCAGTGAACCATCGGCGCAAAGACGAACTTCAGCTCATGCTCGCCGAGCGAGAGCGTGTCGCCGTTTTTGACGCAAAGCGAATTTTTGATGAAATCCCCGCCGTAAAAGTTTTTTATCATTGTGAAAGTCTTGTCGTTGCCGACTATCACGGCGTCGGGATAAGCCGCGGAAAATTCCGCGATGCCCGCCGAGTGGTCGGGCTCCATGTGCTGAACTATGAGATAATCGGGCTGCCTGCCGGCGAGCGCCGATTCAAGATTCTTGAGCCATTCAGCGGTGAAGTGCCTGTCCACCGTGTCCATGACGGCAACCTTTTCGTCGAGAATGACATATGAGTTATATGCCATGCCGTTGGGCACTTCGTACTGACCCTCAAACAGGTCGATTTCGTGATCATTTACTCCGATATATTTGATATCTTTGGTGATGTTTGTCATACCGAGCCTCCTCACTTCGTTTTCAGTGTTATATTATAGCATATAAACGCCCGAGTTTCTATTGTAAAAACAACAAAACCGCAATTATTTTTGAGCCTATATTTGCTCTGTACACTTGAAAAAAACATATATGTAGAGTAAAATAATAGAATATAGTTCGCATCAAGACCGCATATACACGGAAAGGAAGGCACAGAATGAACGACGAGCTTTTACAGATACCCAAGCGAATTAAGGAACTGCGAGAAATCCTTGAAATATCGATAACCGAAATGGCGGAGAAGCTGAATATCTCCCATGATGAATATGAAAAATACGAGTCGGGCGAAAAGGATATCCCGGTCAGCGCACTCTACGCCATAGCGGCGGCGCTCGGCACAGACTGCACCGTGCTCATGACCGGCGAATCCCCGAGAATGGATAGCTACACTATCGTCAGACGCGGCGACGGAGTTCGGGTTGACAGATATTCGGGCTATTATATCGAGAGCCTTGCTTTTAACTTCAAGAACCGCCAGATGGAGCCGATGCTCGTCACGCTTGAGGAGCAGGAGACTGAGCCCGCGCTCGTCATGCACTCCGGTCAGGAGTTCAACCTTGTCCTTGAGGGCAAGGTCAAGGTAACGGTCGGCAAGAATTCGTTTATCCTCAATGAGGGCGACGCTATCTATTTCGATCCGAACCTCCCGCACGGTCAGGCGGCAGTAGACGGAAGAACAAGATTCCTGACCGTTATCAACGAATAAAACCGCGATACTCCCCGAAAGGAAAAAGAAAAAATGGATGATATAATCAAACGCTTCTGTCCCCGCTATGACTTTGACAGCTATGAGGACATGAAGCAGAATTTCAAAATAAATGTGCCCGATGATTTCAACTTCGGCTTCGATGTTGTTGATGCGTGGGCGGATATCGAGCCCGAGAAGCTCGCCCTCGTCTGGACAAACGATGCCGGCGATATGGCGCGCTACACTTTCAAAGATATAAAAGACAACAGCAACAGGGCTGTCAACTTCCTGCTTGAAAAAGGAATAAAGAAGGGCGACATAGTCATGCTCGTCCTCAAGCAGCGCCCCGAAGTCTGGTTTATCATAACCGCGCTCCACAAAATCGGCGCGATAGTTATTCCCGCATCGTTCCAGCTGATGAAAAAAGACTATGTCTACCGCATCAACGCGGCTGGCGTCAGAATGCTCATAACCGTCGGCGACGACGATGTTGTTCAGCATGTCCGTGATTCTCTGCCCGAGTGCCCGAACCTTGAATATTATGTCACCGTCGGCGACAAGCCCGTTGACGGCGCAATAGATTACCGCTCCGTTATCGGCGGCTATTCGACCGAGTTCGAGCGCCCGACCGATCCCGAGAAGAGAACCGTTGTCACCGATACGGCTCTGCTCTATTTCTCCTCCGGCACGAGCGGAATGCCCAAGATGGTGCGCCATGATTTCTCATCTGCTCTCGGTCAGATAACGACCGCGAGATATTGGCAGTGCGTCAAGGAGAACAAGATACATATGACCCAGACCGACTCCGGCTGGGCAAAGTTTGCATGGGGCAAAATCTACGGTCAGTGGATCTGCGGCGCGGCTGTCGGCGCATATGACACCGAGAAGTTCCACCCGATCGATATGATCGAGGCTATGGAGCGCATCCGCCCGAGCACATTCTGCGCTCCCGCGACAATATACCGCTTCCTGATAAAAGAGGATCTTTCGAAATACGATTTCAGCTACATTGAGCACGCCTGCCTCGCAGGTGAGCCGCTCAACCCCGAGGTTTTCCATCAGATAGAGAGACTGACGGGCATGAGAATATATGAGGGCTTCGGTCAGAGTGAATCCTCCGTCCTGCTCGCAAACTATCCGTGGGTCGAGATAAAGCCCGGCTCAATGGGCAAGCCTGCGCCCGGCTATGATATCGCCCTTCTCGACGAAAACGGCGAGCAGTGCGAAGACGGTATGGTCGGTTCTATCTGCATCCGGGTCGACCGGGGTCATCCGACCGGACTTTTCCGCGAATACTGGAAAGACGACGGCGCGATGGAGAAGAGCTTCAAGTTCGGCTATTATAACACCGGCGACACCGCATGGCGCGACGGCGACGGCTACTATTGGTTCGTCGGCAGAAACGACGATGTTATCAAGTGCTCCGGCTACCGCATCGGTCCGTTCGAGGTCGAGAGCGCGCTGATGGAGCATCCGTCCGTGCTCGAGTGCGCAGTCACCGCTCTGCCGCATCCCGACAGGGGACAGGTCGTCAAGGCGACCATCGTTCTCGCCAAGGGCTATGAGCCGAGCGACGAGCTTGTCAAGGAGATACAGAACCATGTCAAGCACGCGACCGCACCGTATAAATATCCCCGCGTTGTCGAGTTCGTCAGAGAGCTGCCCAAGACAAGCAGCGGCAAGATAATGAGAACCGCCATCCGCGCCGCGGATATGCAGAAGCTTCAGAACGAAGGCAAATAAAATACAGCAAATATATCAAAGCCCCGCCGGTTATCCGACGGGGCTTTATGCTTGCGCTAAATAAGTGCAAAAATTTTTATGCCCGCAACTCATAATTGCCAGCATCATGTTCCGCTGACTCTCGTCGCTAAAAACATCACCAATATCAAAATAACCATAACACATATTATAAAGCCGAACAAGCAGGCGAAAAGCCCGCATACCCACAGTGTCGGATATGCTTTTCTGCTTTCTCGCGTGATGAAAGAAATAATCACGCCGACAAATGAGAGTATCGGTCCTGCAATTATAACATCGGTATATGTGTATGGCGCATGATTTGCGCTGTAAAAATAAAGCACAAACGCGAACAGAGAGAGTATGCCGAGTATGAGCGGCGCTGCAATAAATATTTTATTTTCGGATATTTTATTCTTCATTGCTTGTCCCTGTGTTATCTTTACAAACAACAGCCGCAGCAAATTGCTGCGGCCGCCGGCTTTTTTCAGAGGCGCTTTATATACGGCTCATTTGTTTTTACATCTTCTCAAACCGCTCAACATCCGTCACGAACAGAGTTGCGCCGCCGACCTTGACTTTCTTGTCCTCAGCCTGCTCGGTGCGGGTCTTGCAGTTGCTGTTTATCAGCTCGACCGCATTGGCGAGCTTGTCATCTTCAACGCCGATGAGCAGAGTCATGTTGCTGCTGCGCAGGAATCCGCCGGAGGTCGGGATCTTCGTGAATGAATATCCCGCTTCCCTGAGCGCGTCGCAGACGGGGTTGAGGTCTTTTTTGCCGATAACCGCCGTTATAAGTTTCATATCAAAAGCTCCTTTCGGGGATACTGTGTTTATGCCTTGAGCAGTTCGCAGAGGAAGCGTGTGCTGTCCTCCATGTCTTTTATCGAGATGTTTTCCACCGTCGTGTGAACGTCGCGCATACCCGTGCCGATGTTGACAACTGCGATGTCGTGCAGTGCAATGTTTGAAGCGTCGCAGCCGCCGAGCGTCTTGGAGAGATACGGGCGGATGCCCGCCGCCTCGTATGCCGCGAAAATATCCTTTATGAACTGCGACTCGGGGTCAACGGTGAACGCGCCGGAGTGGCGTTCGCTGTCATATTCAAATGTGGTTCCGAACTTCTCGCACGCCTCCTTCATGACTGCGAGCGCGTCGGCGATGTGCTTCTGAACCGTGTCCTCGTCATATGAGCGGAACTCCATGTCAAATGAAGCTTTGTCCGCAACAATATTTGTTGCGCCCTCGGAGATGAAGTTGCTGATATTCTGCACGCTTATCTCGTCAACATGACCTACGGGGATGTTTGCGATAGCATATGCGGCCGCCTTGAGCGCGTGGATGCCGTTTTCGGGGCAGATGCCGGCGTGCGCCGTCTTGCCGAAAAATCTGAATGACATGACTATATTTGCCGCGGCGGAGTTGACTATCTCGCCGATGTCCTCGCCGTCGAGCACAAGAGCCGTCTTGCTCTTTATCTTGCCGTAGTCCGCATAGCGCGAGCCGAGCATGCCGACCTCTTCCGAGAGGGAGAACAGGACTTCGACGGGTCTATTCTTTTCGCCGTTTTCCTTGAGCCTTGCGACAGCCTCGATTATCTCCGCTATGCCGGACTTGTCGTCCGAGCCGAGAATAGTCGTGCCGTCGGAATATATAACTCCGTCGCGCTCAACGGGTGTGACCGCCGCGCCGGGAGTGACTGTGTCTGTGTGGCAGGAGAGCAGCACGCTCTCGCCCTCGCCGGGGAGATAGCCGTATATGTTGAATCCGTCCGAGCCGCACTTCTTGCCGGCCTCTTCGTCGCGCTCAACCTCGAATCCCGCTTCGATAAGTGCCTTTTCGAGTTCTATGCAGAATGCGCGCTCGTGACCCGTTTCGCTGCCTGTTGAAACAAGGTCGCAGAATGTTTTAACAAGTCTCTGTGTGCTCATGTTTTCCTCCGTATCTTCGCGTTTTGCCTTGACAAAAAGCGTATATATGATAATATTTCTATTGAAAGACGACTTCAACTGCGTCTTTTGTTCAACTAAATAATACCACAGTTTTGCCGGGTTTACAACCTCGCAGAAGTGGATTTTTGTTTTTAAACCGAAAGGACTGATATTCATGGGATCGATATTCAAACTGACTGCCCTCGCAGGAGTCGCCGCGGGAGCATATGCGGCGGTCAAGAAGTTTGCGCCGAACATTCTGCCCGATAAAAACGAGGCGGAGGATATGGCGAAAAACGCGATCAACAGCGTCAAGCTCACTTTCCCGACCGATGAAAAATATTCAAACGGCACGGCTCTGACCCCGCCGATGGGCTGGTCGAGCTGGAACACATTCAGAAACAGGATCGACGAGAAGCTCATCCTCGAAACAGCCGAAGCCATGAAGGCGAGCGGACTCGCTGACGCTGGATATCAGTATGTCAATCTCGACGACTGCTGGCAGTCCTCCATGCGCGACGAGAACGGCAGACTCCAGGGCGATTTTGCAAACTTTCCGAGCGGCATACCCGCGCTTGTGAAGAGCATAAACGAACTCGGACTCAAGCTCGGCATATATTCCTCCAACGGAACGCTTACCTGCGAGGATCTGCCCGCGAGCCTCGGCAACGAGGCGATAGATGCGGACACGTTCGCCGAGTGGGGAGTCGAATATTTCAAATATGACTTCTGCCACAATGTGCCCATCCCGATGCGCGCGCCTTATATTGAATATATCTGCGTCTCCAATGCCGACGGCTCGTTCGAGACTACCGTCCCCGCAGACGATGCGGCTCTCTTCGGCGACGCAAAAATAATGGAGGACGAGCGCCTCGATTCCGGCAGATATATCTCCGGTCTCTCCGCTCACAGAGGTTCGGCGGTGTTCACCGTCGAAGTCCCGGAGGCGGGCGAATATTCACTGACCCTCGGAATCAGAAAGAAGAGCAACAGCTTCAAATATCTCGAAGTCACCGTCAACGGCGATGATAAATATACTACCACCGTCCCGCCGACCAAGGGCTTCACTGCCGACGGCAGACATCAGGTGAAGATAACCCTCGAAGCGGGTTCGAACACAATCGAGCTTGAAAACCCCGTCGCTTCGAGACAGGACAGCGCGGCTATTCAGTATGCGAAGATGGGCAGAGAACTCATGCGCGCAACCGCCGAATATGCCGACAAAAACGGCACCGAAGAGCGCCCGATAGTCTATTCAATCTGCGAGTGGGGCAGAAACCTCCCGTGGCGCTGGGGCGCGGCGGCAGGCAACCTTTGGCGCACAACGCCCGATATCCAGGCAAACTGGAAGTCGGTTCTCGGCATATACGAAGTCAATGTCAATCTCTTCAAGTATTCCGGCAAGGGCAACTGGAACGACCCGGATATGCTCGAGGTCGGCAACGGCGATTTGACCGCCGAAGAGAACCGCAGCCATTTCACCCTCTGGTGCTTCATGGCGGCTCCGCTCATTCTCGGCAACGATGTGCGTGAATTTATCCGTGAGGACGGCACCGCCGACATGGAGAACGAGACGCTGAAAATACTCACCGACAGAGATATGATTGCCATCGATCAGGACTCGCTCGGCGAGCAGTGCAGAAGAATAAAGACGACTGTCATAGCCGATACGCTCATAAAGCCGCTTGAAAACGGCGATGTCGCGGTCTGCTTCTTCAACAAGGGCAGCGACACAAGATATTTCGAGCACCGCATGGACGATATCGTCTGCCGCTCGTATATCACCACTCCGCTTGCGCAGGAATATGAAGTATATGACCTGTGGACAAAGGAGACTTCTGTCATCAACACAACGCTCAGCGCATTTGTCGAGCCCCACGGCGTCAAGGCGTTCAGAATAAGGGCCATAGCGGAGTAAAACTATGAATGATTTTATCGGCAAAAATTATACTGTCCCTCAGATTGATCTGAGCGTGAAGCCGGAGAATACGGCGGAAAAATACGCTTATATCTATGAACAGACCGTGGTCGATGACAGCGAAAACTATCTCGGCCACCCCGACTCCGTCCTGCTCAAAAACGGCGATATTCTTACTGTATATCCCCACGGACACGGCAAGGGCGCCGTCCTCAATAAAATAAGCACGGACGGCGGGCGCAGCTACACAAAAAATATAGCTTCTCCGCCCGAATCGTGGAAAAAATCGCTCGAGACTCCGACTGTCTACCGCCTCGAATTTTCGGATGGTACGCCCGACAAATTGGTTCTCATTTCCGCAAACTCCAAGTGGCCCGGAATGGACACACCCGGCGGCTTCAACTGCTCTGTCTCCTGCGACGAGGGCGAAACATGGAGCGAGTTTGAGACCTTTTATTCGCGAGCCGACGGCTATGAGCTTATCCCGATAGTCGCCATGGCTTCGCTGACAAGGCTCAAGGAGAACGGCAATTTTGTCGATAAATGGATGGGCTTCTTCCATGACAGCAATTTCTATAACTACAAAACCATTCTCAGCTTTACACCCGACGGGCGTGTGCAGTGGAACGAACCGGAGAAATATTTTGCCGCCCACAGAGAGATAGAACTGCGCTCGAATATGTGCGAGGTCGAAGTCATACGCAGCGACAGGGGAGCGGGCGACGAGCTTTGCCTCATCTCGCGCTCGAACACGAAGAAGGAAAATTCGCTTATCTCATTTTCACGCGACGAGGGCAAAACATGGTCGGAACCCGTACACGCCCCCGCGGCTCTCAACGGCGAGCGCCACAAGGCGGACTATCTGAAAGACGGCAGACTGTTCATAACCTTCCGCTCGATAGAGCGTGACCCGGAAAAGGTGAAGCTCCATTCCGATAACGGCGACTGGTACAGCGAGGGCTGGATAGCGTGGATAGGCAGCTACGACGACCTGAAAAACGGTACTGAGGGCGACTATCGAATCAAGATAGCCCACACCTATCTCGACGGTCAGACCGAGCCTGGAATCGAAGCGAACGCCGACACCGCCTATTGCGGCAATGTAGTGCTTCCCGACGGCACGGCGGTCACCTCGTCCTACGGCCGTTTCGGCGAGAAAAACGCGGACGGCAGCGACAAAACATATATAATCTCCAAGCGCATCAACCCGCGCGACACGGACGAACTCGCGGCAAGGCGCGATAATATCGGTTGAAATCCTGCCTTCCATATGTTACAATAAATTCAATAAATTGCCGGAGGTGGACGCTGTGAGCAGATCGAAAAACGAAATTCTGCTTGCGGCGTCCGCGTTCATTCTGCTCGCTGCGGCGATATCTGCGGTGTTTGCCCTGCGGTTCTCTCCGAGCCGCGCCGGGAGTATAATTCAATATACCTCTTCGCCCGGCGGCGGGATAGACATAAATTCCGCTGACAAAGAGGAGCTGACCGCGCTCGACGGCATCGGAGAAAAGAAAGCCGAAAATATTATTGACTACCGCGAGGAACACGGAGAATTTGTTTATCCGTGGGAGATAACGAATGTCGACGGGATAGGCGAAAAGACCTACGGCAAAATCAAAAACGATATCTGCGCCGAATGACGCAGAAGAAACGGGAGGAACGGATATGACGGGCATCTATAAAAAGTTCAAGAGCGGAACGGATATCCGCGGAATAGGCATCGGAAACGGCGATGAGCCGCTCTATATGAGCGACGAGTTTATCTCAAAGGTGAGCGCGGCGTTCGCGGATTTCCTCAGCGAAAAGACAGGCAAAGCGGCGGATAAGCTCACCGTTGCTATCGGTCACGATCCGCGCCTTTCGGCCGGGCGTATAAGTGCGGCGGTCGTCAGGGGACTCGCTTTGCGCGGAGTCAATATAATCGACTGCTCGCTCAGCTCCACTCCCGCCATGTTCATGGCGGTGCTCGATCTGCCCTGCGACGGCTCCGTCCAGATGACTGCAAGCCACCACCCGGGCGACAGAAACGGACTCAAATTTTTTACCGTCGACGGCGGACTTGATTCGCCCGATATCGCTTGCATACTCGAAAAAGCCGAGAATATCGAACTCGGAAATGCTCCTGTAAAAATAACCGCGTGCGACCATATGAAGCAGTACGCCGCGCACCTGCGCTCGCTTATCTGCAAGGGCATCAGCGCGGACGAGGCCGACAAGCCGCTTGCGGGCATGAGAATAATGGTAGACGCCGGAAACGGCGCGGGCGGCTTCTACGCTTCCGAAGTTCTCGCGCCTCTGGGCGCCGATGTCTCCCCGAGCATGAATCTCGAGCCGGATGGCAATTTCCCCGTATATGTGCCGAATCCCGAGTCATCCGTCATGATAGACAGCGCCGCCGAGCGGGTCAAGCAGACAAAAGCCGATTTCGGCATTGTTTTCGACACCGATGTTGACAGAGCGGGCTGCATCCTCTCGGACGGCAGGGAACTTAACCGCAACCGCCTTGTTGCCATGATATCGGCTGTTATCCTGGAAAACGAACCGGGCGCGGTCATAGTCACAGATTCCGTGACCTCTGCGGGTCTCACGAAATTCATCGAAGCGCACGGCGGCAAGCATATCAGATTCAAGCGCGGTTATAAGAATGTTATCAACAAGCAAATAGAACTCAATAAAGAGGGTATCGACTGCCCGCTTGCTATAGAGACCTCCGGTCATGCCGCGTTCAGGGAGAACTACTATCTCGACGACGGCGCGTATCTCGTCACGAAGCTCATTATAAAAGCGGCTCTGCTCAAAAAGAGCGGCGGCAGCCTCGAGAGCTTTATCTCCGACCTTGAAGAGCCGGTGGAGGAGCTGGAGCGCAGGTTCAAGATAGACCTTGAAGATTTCAAGCCCTACGGCGAAAAAGTCATAGCTGACCTGAAAGCGCTCGCCGAAGAGCGCGACGGTTGGCAGGCGGAGAAGATAAACTACGAGGGTATCAGAATAAACACTGATAAAGACAACGGTAACGGATGGTTCCTGCTGCGCATGAGCGTGCATGATCCGATCCTTGTTCTGAACCTTGAGAGCAACACAAAGGGCGGCACGGAAAAAATGCTCGCCGATGTGACTGAATTTTTGAAAGCATATAACAAGCTGAACTGATGCAGAAGGCGTGCGAAGCAAAAAAAGGCTGCGCACGCCGGTTTTTTATACTTTTGCGTTCTTGACTGAAACGCTCGGTGTATGATAATATTATCAAAAGACTTTCATTTCCTGGGAGGGTCATTATGACAAAAAATACAGAGAAAGAATTTTGGCAAGATATAGATGTGTATTCCGTCAACACGGAGCCGCGAAGCGCGGCGGGCTTTCCGCGCGATGAGGCGTGGGAGAAAAAGACCGTCAGCCTCAACGGCGTCTGGAAATTCCATTATTGCGAGAGCGTCAACGATATCATCGAGGGCTACTACGCGCCCGATTTTGACTTAAGCTCGTTCGACGATCTTGAAGTCCCGTCCGAGTGGCAGATAAAGGGTTACGACACCCCGATATATACTAATATCAATTATCCCAAGGCAATCTCTACAACTAAGATTCCCTACATAAAGCCGGAGCTCAACTCCTGCGGACTCTATGTCCGCGAGTTTGAGGTCGCCGAGACCGAGGATAATATATTCATTCACTTCGGCGGCATCAACTCGAGCGGCGAAGTTTTTGTCAACGGCAAGTTTGTCGGCTATTCTCAGGATACTTTTGACGAGTGCGAGTACGATATAACGGACTTTGTCCATCCGGGCACCAACCGCCTCGCAGTCACCGTGCGCCGCTACTGCACTGGCAGCTATCTTGAGGATCAGGATATGTGGCGCCTCTCCGGTATCTTCCGCGATGTGACGCTCGTCTATGAGCCGAAAGTTTTTATAGAGGATATGTATATGCGCAGCGAGATGGCGGAGGATTTTAAATCTGCCGTGTTCAAGCTCGACTGCGTTGTCAAGGCGCGCCGCGCTCAGTTCGACGGCGGCAAGCTCAAGGTCGAGATTCTTCGCGCCGACGGCGCAGGATTCGCGTCTGCCGAGGCGGAGGTAAAACCCCTTGCGGACGGCGAATATTGCAGCATTTCCCTTGAAATACCCGTCAGCAATTTTGAACTCTGGAGCCATGAGGATCCGTATCTCTACACTGTACATATAACTCTTTCCGGCGGCGAATACACCGACCGCAGGGAGCATAAATTCGGATTCAGAGAAGTGAAAATAACGCCCTATGACCGCAAGACGGGCAGAGGTCCGTTCATTCTGCTCAACGGCGTTCCGCTCAAAATCTGCGGCGTCAACCGCCATGATTTCCACCCGGACTACGGCCACGCCGTGCCCGAGAGTATAATCAGGAGCGATCTCGAGCTGCTCAAGAACAGCAACATAACCAATGTGCGCACCTGCCACTATCCGAATTCGCGTCGCTTCTATGAGCTGTGCGACGAGATAGGTATTCTTGTCATGAGCGAGAACAATCTCGAGACCCACGGCCTCGCAACGCGTGTCCCGCGCAGTGATCCGCAGTGGACAGCCGAGTGCTGCTACCGCGTGCGCAATATGGTCAACAGCTATAAGAACCACTCCTGCATTCTCTTCTGGTCGCTCGGCAACGAGTCCGGCAACGGCAACGCATTCGCCGAGATGAAGAAAGAGATTTTGAAGATAGACAAGACCCGCCCGGTTCACTATGAACCCGACGCGAAGCTCAAGACGAGCGATTTGTTCAGCGAGATGTACACCGTGCAGACCGCGATGAAGGAGATAGGTGAGAACAAGCCGCATATCCACAGCCGCGCGCTCTGGAATCTCGGCCTTGGCTATCATCTCAAGCCCTCGGATTATATCGACAAGCCGTTCATTGAGTGCGAGTATTCCCACGCCATGGGCAACAGCATGGGCAACTTCGCCGATTACTGGGAGGATTTCAAGAAATATGACCGTCTCGCGGGCGGATATATCTGGGACTTTGCCGACCAGGCTATAAGAACAAAGACCGCAGACGGCAAGGATAAGTGGAACTACGGCGGCGACTTCGGCGATAAGCCGAATGATTCGAACTTCGCTTTCAACGGTGTTTTTCGCGGCGACCGCACGCCCAACCCGCACTATTACGAAGTTGTCAAATGCTATCAGCAGGTCGATTTCTCGCTTGAGCACGGCAGAATAGCGATTCTCAATCGCTTCATGTTCACCTCGCTCGAGAATTTCAAGCTTCGCCTTGAACTGCGCGAGCAGGGCAGACTTATCGAATCCGCCGAGCTCGATCTTCCCGATAAGGGCTATCTTGAAAAGGCGTATGTCGATATCCCGTTCGATATCAGAACCGAAAGCGAGCGCACACTCGACTGCGAGCTGATTCTGCGCCGCGATATGATGCACCTCGAAGCCGGTCACACAATGGCGCGCGAGCAGTTTGTTCTCGGCAAGTATAACTATTCTTTGTCTTCTCCGAAAGCGGACGGCAAGAAAGTTGAAATAAAATATTCAAAGAACGACAAGTGCTATGTCGTCTCCGGAAACGGCTTTGAAGTGAAGCTCAGCAAAAGAACCGGCGAGCTCTGCTCATACAAAAAGGACGGCGTCGAGCGCCTTGAGCGCGGCATTCGCCCGCAGTTCTCCCGCGCGAATATCGACAACGAGCGCATGGCTCAGGTGCCGTTTGAGTGGGTCAAGACGCTTATCGGTCTGCGCGCTTTCGACAGCGCGGAGCGCATGATGCGCCCCGTCTCCGTCAAGGCGGAGCATTTCGGCAGCTGCGTCAAGCTCAGTGTCAAGTGGCACACGAAGTATCTTTCGGGTATCGTTACCGAATATCTTGTGTTCCCGGACGGCTCGCTCTCCGCGTCGCTGACCTGCAAGAACATCACACCGATTAATCTGCCGCGCTACGGTCTGACATTCGAGCTGACCGACGGAGTCGACGGAATAGAATATTACGGCAAGGGTCCGCACGAGAACTACTGCGACCGCAAGGCCTCTGCGCGCCTCGGCGTTTATCGCTTCCGGAGCGCAGAGAGCTTCATCCACGACTACCTGTTCCCGCAGGAGAACGCCAACCGCTGCGATGTGAGATGGCTCAAGGTCGGTGGCGAGAGGGGAGTCACGGTGACGGCAGCGGGAACGCCGTTTGAGATGAGCGTCCACCCGTATACGAAGAAGATGCTCTACGATGCGGCTCACTCCTGCGAGCTTGGGCGCACCCCGAACCTGACCGTCAATATCGACGGCAGACAGCAGGGCGTCGGCGGCGATGTCCCCGCGATCGCAACGCTCAAAAAGCCGTATAAAATCCCCAAATACAAGAAGCTCGAGATGAAAGTTATCCTCTCGTTCTGATAAAATCAAGCGTCACCACTGCGCATATTATCAAGTGAATTCCTGCTTTCTAATACCGCTCAATTTAAAAAGGCTGCCGACACATATTAGTGCGACAGCCTTTTGCTTTTTTACTTGTTCACCACATTTATCGGTTCACCGTTGGCGAATGCTCTGAGATTTTCTTCAACTATTCCGACGAGCCTTGTCCTCGTCTCGAATCCCGCCCAGGCGATGTGCGGGGTTATCAGGCAGTTTTTGCATCCGAGCAGCGGATTGCTTTCTTTCGGCGGCTCGGTCGAGAGAACGTCGACTCCCGCGCCGGATATCCTGCCCGATTTCAGCGCGTCGGCGAGTGCCTGCTCGTCAACCACGGGACCGCGCGAGGTGTTGATGAGAAATGCGTTCGGCTTCATCTTTGCGATGAACTCGGCGTTTACAAGCCCGGTCGTCTGCGGAGTCAGCGGGCAGTGAAGGGTCACAAAGTCGGACTTTTTAAGCAGCTCGTCGGTCTCAACAAATCTGACCGCCCCGTCGCAGTCTCCGACTTTCGCGGAGCGCGAATTGGCGAGCACATCCATGCCGAAGGCCTCTGCAATCTTGGCGACCGCCTTGCCTATCTTGCCGTAGCCGATGATGCCTATAGTCTTGCCCTGAAGCTCGGTCAGCGGGGACTTCCAGAAGCAGAAGTTCGGACAGCTGCTCCATTCGCCGCCGTGCACCGCTTCGCTGTGCAGCGCAACGCGGTTGGTGTGTTCGAGAATGAACGCGAACACGAGCTGAGCTACCGCCGATGTGCTGTAGCACGGCACGTTTGAAACCGGGATTCCTTTTTTACGTGCAAAATCAACGTCAACGACATTGAAGCCCGTGCTCAGCAGAGTGATAAATTTGAGCTCCGGCAGGGCGGCTATCGTCTCGGCATCTATAGGTGTTTTGTTGGTTATGATTATATCGCACCCCCGAGCGCGCTCGACTATCTTCTCCTTCGGCGTGCGGTCATAGACCGTGTATGTGCCGAATTCGTTGAGAAAATCCCAGCTGAGATCCCCGGGGTTCGTTGTGTATCCGTCAAGAATTACTATCTTCATCCTGCGTTTCCTTTCCGTGTTCTTTGGCGTTGAGTATCGACGCGCAGCAGTAGAGCGCGGCGCAGAATACCTGCGGCATGATGTCCGCTATCAGCCAGAGCCTGCGCTTGTCGGAATATTCTATCCTGTCGCCGAGCAGAATTTTAAGCGTGTAGGCGAGCAGGAACTTTTTGTCAAAATTGTTCGCCACCATCTTGAACAGATCGAGGCTCAAGCCCTTGTCGAGCTTCTCTGTCAGCTCCTCGATTTTTGTGCCGTATTCCTCGGTGATGAGCGCTGTCGCGTTCTCGTTTATGAGCTTGTCGAAGCTCGCGACGGTGTATTCCTCGCGCGTGTTGATGCCGAAGATATCGCCGGCGGTCTCGGCGCAGTAGAGCACGTTGGAGTTGAATTCAAACGGTCTGTCGTCGTATCCGCGCAGGAAGTTCAGCACGCTTTCGCGCCCGCCTCTCTCTATTCTGCCCGCGCTCGGGAGACCCGAGAATATCGCGTCGAATTTCTTCGCGCAGTAGGGCTCGAACGGCGCGATTTTGTATTTTTCGTATTTCTTGAACGCATAGTAATATCCGTCGAGCAGATCATATGCCTTGTATGCGTCGAGTTCGCCCTGGCGGATGTTCCCGCGCGACATGTCGCCGTCAAACATCAGCATACCGCCGAAAACATCGTTGAGCGGTTTCTTGCTGCTGATATATTTGAACGAGACATTGTCCGCCTCGCCGAACTTTGCGCCGGGGTTCTTGCCGATGTTGACAACCACAATGTCGTCAGCACCCGCCTCGATAGCCATCTTGACGGGCATATTGTCCGAATATCCACCGTCGACAAAAGCGGATTCGCCGATTTTATATGACTTCATGAACGGGAACGCCGCCGCGCTCGCGAGCACATAGTCTGCGGCTTTGCCCTCGGGAATATCCTCGATGAAAACTTCAACGGGCTTTATCTTCGGGAACATCGTCGTGACCAGTCCGAAGCGTATCGGCGAGGTGCGAAGCTTTTCTTCGTCCATGAGCGATTTGACGCGCTCCTGCAGTGGGGTGTAGTCCGCGCCGCCTTTGAAAATAGCCTCTTTTGCGAGCTCTTTTATGTATGATTCACGGTTGGGGTTTTCTTCGTCGGACATGTTGACAAAATTCTGAAACACGCTGTCCATGCTCATGTTTTCCCAGATGTCGAGTGCCGCGTCGAAATTGTCGAGTGCCATGAGCGCGCCGTTGAGTGCGCCGACGGATGTGCCGACGACGATGTCGGGCGTGAATCCCATCTGTCTGAGCACCTTCCAGACCCCTATCTGATAGCCGCCCTTTGCTCCGCCTCCGCTGAGAACGACAGCTTTCTTGCCCATGAAAATTCCTCCTCTTGACCTGTTGAATGATATGTCTGTGTGCATATTACACATCATGATACTATTATATCATATTGTGCGTTCGCTTAAAAGATATTTGCGCCAAAATTTGTGCGGTTTGAGTTGAAAAGATCTGAAATATGTTATACAATTATATGTAAACTTTTGTTGAGGTGAAGGCTTGAAAAAGCATTGGACACGAAGCGGCATAATGAACGCCGCGGGCTTCGCATTGCTTATATCCGCCGCAGCCGTCTCGGTGGTCGTCTATCTGCTGAGATATGACCAGCTGTGGCTCTGGTATAAGGTCTATCAGGAAAAGCTGCTTGAAGCAGAGCAGTTCATACAGTCGCTTGGCATCAGCTGGAAGTTCGTGCTCGCCATGCTGACGGTCTTCCTTGTGCGCACCTTTATCCCGTTCCTCGCGGTCTCGGCTATCTGCGTTCTCACCGGTGCTGTTCTGCCGTCATATTGGGCGATGATAGTAAACTTCCTCGGGGTCATCATCATGATGAGCATCAAATATTTCGAGGGTATGAAGTTCGGCAGCGGGAACGCGTGGAAGATAATCAGCAAGAATGAACGCGCCAGAAAGATAATCGAGAGCTCCGGTAAGGTCAACAAGGCTCTGCTATTTGCCCTGCGCCTTATCCCCGGATTCCCGCTCGGCAGCGTCAGCCGGATTTACGGCTCGCTCAAGTTCCCTTATTGGCAGTTTATCCTGCTCTCGGCGGCGGGCTTTGCGCCGAAGCTGCTGTCCTATACTTTCATGGGCACTAACGTTTTCGATCCGCTCTCGTCGGCGTTCCTTGTGCCCCTGATGATAGTCCTGACCATAAGCGGCGCGTCGCTCTTGTGCGTCAATCTCATATGGCTTTTAGTTGAAAAGAGCGTTTCAAGCTCAAAGAAAAATAAAGATGATTAATATCACGGAAACGAGGTAGATTTATGTATACCACAGATGTTCTGAAAAAAAGAATGACCGACGGCGCATATGACGCCGAGCTTTCAAAGCTCTATCCGTCCGGCACCGTCGATGCTCAGAAAAAGCGTTATTGCCGCGTTATCGGCGAGTTCGAGGAGTTCTACGGCGAGGGTCGCGAAGCGGGTCTCTTCAGCGCGCCCGGCAGAACCGAAATCGGCGGCAACCACACCGACCATAACCACGGTCGCGTGCTCGCCGCGAGCGTCAATCTTGACGCTATAGCCGTCGCCGCAAAGAGCGAGGGTACAGTAGTCAATGTTAAGAGCGAAGGCTACGCCATGGACACGATCGATATCAGCGACCTCGAGCCGCACGAAGCCGAGTTCGGCAAGTCAAAGGCACTTGTCCGCGGCGTGTGCGCCGAGTTCAAGTCGCGCGGATATAATATCGGCGCATTCGATGCGGCAACCGCGTCCGATGTGCTCTCCGGTTCGGGTCTTTCGTCCTCTGCGGCGTTTGAAGTTCTGCTCGGAACTATCCTCAACCATCTGTTTAACGACGGCAAGGTGAGCGATGTTGAAATCGCGCAGATAGCTCAGGCGGCGGAGAACAAGTTCTTCGGCAAGCCCTGCGGTCTGCTCGACCAGATGACAAGCTCGGTTGGCTCGTTCGTTGAGATCGACTTTGCCGACCCCGCAAATCCCGTTATCGAGAAGCTCGATTTTGATTTTGCCTCCTGCGGATATGCGCTTTGCATCGTGGATACCGGCGGAAGCCACTCGGATCTTACCGATGAGTATGCCGCCGTGCGCAAAGAGATGGAGAGCGTCGCCGAATATCTCGGCAAGAGCGTCCTGCGCGAGGTCGACGAGGACGAGTTCATGAAGAACATAGCCGATATCCGCTCCTCATGCGGCGACAGAGCTGTGCTTCGCGCCATGCATTTCTATGGCGACAACGCGCGCGTCGAGAAGCAGGCGGCTGCGCTCAAGGCGGGCGACTTCGAGACCTTCAAGAAATATATTATCGAGAGCGGACGCTCTTCATATATGTACAATCAGAATGTCTATTCCTGTAAGAAGACGTCCGAGCAGCCCGTGTCGCTCGCACTTTCGCTGAGCGAAAAGCTGCTTGACGGCTGCGGCGCATGGCGGGTCCACGGCGGCGGCTTCGCAGGAACAATTCAGGCCTTTGTACCGCTCAATAAGCTTGATGAGTACAAAGACCTTATGGAAAAAGTATTCGGTGCGGGTTCGTGCTACATACTCTCCGTCCGCCCTGTCGGCGGCGTCGAGCTGTAAATTATCCTATCTATGAGCCTCAGGATTGCTCCTGGGGCTCAATGCCGGGATAGAGGACTTCATGAATGTCATTCTTGACCTTCGCCCAGTTGACTATCAGCACCTCAACGCCGTTTATCTTTGTCAGCGGAGTCTTGTCTCTCGGGATGATAGCTTCGGTTACGGGCCACTTGAGATATCCGGCATAGGTCGTTGCCTGGCTGATTATCTCGCTCTTTGTGAAGTCGGTGCTCACGAGCGGCAGAACCTGATCGAGGAACTTCGTGCTCTTGCTGAGCAGAGTAGAATAATTTTCGGTCGAATACATCTTTTTGAACTTCGCGAAGATCGCCATGAGAATCGTCCTCTGGCGTTCTGTTCTCACTCTGTCGCTGTCTATTTCGCGCAGGCGGGCATATTCAAGTGCCTCGTTGCCGTTGAGATGATAGGTTCCGGCGCCCTTTACTACGGTGCCGTTCTGCTTGAGTATCGGCGAGAGAGCCTTCACTTCGCTCTCTGTCAGCGCTATGTCAACTCCGCCGAGCGCGTCAATGGCTTTGATGAAGCCGTTGAAATCGATGCTCACATAGTGGTCGATTCTTATCTTGTAGTTCTGCTCTATCGTGTCTATGAGAAGCTTCGATCCGCCGTAGGCATGCGCCGCGTTGAGTCGGGCGTTGCCATGACCGGGGATAGAGACATAGGTCGCTCGCGAGAGTGAGACGAGCTTTATGTCGCTGTTGAGCTTGTTTATCGAAACGACTATGATCGAGTCGGCGCGGGAATAATATTTAGAACCGCGTCCGAGATCGCGTCCGATGAGCAGAATATTGATTATGTTGTCGTTATACCACATGCGCGGATCGTCTATATTTTCGGATATATCCTTGTCCGCATTCGGGTCTGAGATGTTCTCGGTGAACTCGGGATTGATGTCCTTCGTCTCTTCCTCGTAGTTCATCTTGCTCAGATAGTGGTTGACGGTGATAAGTCCCGCCGTCAGCGGAATCGCTATGACGAGAAGAATAACGGCTATTGTTATAATAACCTTTTTCTTCGTCTTTTTTCTGTGATGGTGATGATGGTGATGCGACTGACTCATTGCTATCTCTCCAATCAATTACTTGACTTTGTTGTCAATTATTATAATACTCCATATTCTTGTGATTTTCAACTTAATTTTTGGAAAGGAAGATGTAACTTGTTCGGAAATAAAGATTTGAAATCCGTTGTTTTGGCGCTCGCGGGCGCAAACGGAACCTCCGGCAATGAAAATGAGGCGGCTTTGCTTGCAAAATCCATGCTCGAAGAGTATATGCCCGCGCATATTGATGCGCTCGGCAGCGTGTGCGGAGACACGGGCGGCGACGGGGTGCATATCCTGCTTGACGCTCATATAGACAGAATAGGAATGACCGTTACCGCAATCGACGACAGCGGATTTATAAAATTCGAGCGCGTCGGCGGAATGGATGCGCGAGTTCTCGCCGCAGAGCAGGTGACGGTGTGGGGCGATGAGCCTCTTTTCGGCGTTATAACTTCAACTCCGCCGCATCTCGCCTCGGGCGACGATGACAAAAAAGCGAAAAAGATTGAAGACCTTTCGATAGATGTCGGCATGACCGCCGATGAGGTCAAAAAAATAGTGCGCCCCGGTATGCGCATCACCGTCAACAGCACTCCGAAAGAGCTGCTCGGCGGCAGAGTCAGCTGCGCAGCGCTCGATGACAGAGCGGGCGTTGCGGCGATACTTCGCTGCCTTGAACTGCTCAAAGACAAAAATCACGGTTGCCGCATCAGCGTGTTGTTCTCGTCTCAGGAGGAGACGGGCGGCAGCGGCGCGGCGGTGGGCGGCTTTGCGGCGGCGCCTGATGAGGCTATCGCCGTTGATGTCAGCTTCGCCATGGCTCCGGGACTCAAAAAGGAGAAGTGCGGCAAGCTCGGCGGCGGTGCGATGATAGGCTTTTCGCCCTCGCTCGATTATTCGATGTCCCGCACCCTTGAGCGCATCGCCGACGAAAACGGTATCGCTCGCCAGTGCGAGGTCATGAGCGGCAGCACGGGTACCAATGCCGACGAGATTCAGGTCGCGGGAAGCGGAGTTAAGATGGGACTCATCTCTATTCCGCAGAGGAATATGCACACTGCGGTCGAGATAGTCGATCTCAATGATATCGAAGCCGTCGCCCAGCTTATGGCGGCATATATAATCGAAAGGGGGCGCGCATGATGTACGGACTGCTCGAAAAACTCTGCTCGATAGGCGGCGTGTCCGGCAGGGAAGATAATGTGCGCGAGTTTATAATCTCCGAGATAGACGGCTTCGCCGATTGGCGCGTCGATCCGCTCGGCAATCTTATCGTGCATAAAAAAGGAAAGAATCCCGCGAAAAATAAAGTTATGTTCGATGCCCATATGGACGAGGTCGGCATGATCGTCACTTATATCACCGATGAGGGTATGCTCAAATTTTCTGCTGTCGGCGGCGTCGATCCCCGGGTTTATCTCGGCAGAAGCGTGAAGGTCGGCGATAAAGAGATAAGCGGCGTTGTCGGTCTCAAGCCGATTCATCTGCTCCCCAGAGCAGAGGAGCTCGATATGCCCAAGGCTGACGAGATGTATATTGATATCGGCGCGGAGTCGGCGGATGAGGCGCGCGAATATGTCTCTTTGGGCGATACTGTGGTGTTCGACTCGGGGATAAGAAAGTTCGGCGACGGATTCGTTCAGGGCAGAGCGCTCGATGACAGAATGGGCTGCGCCGTGATGATCAAAATGATAAAGAGCGAGCTCGAGTATGACGCGGATTTCTCGTTCAGCGTTCAGGAGGAGATAGGCACGCGCGGCGCGAAAGCCTCTGCGTTCAGTATCAGACCCGATTACGCCATCGTGCTCGAAACCACGACCGCTGCGGATATCCCCGGCGTTGACGGCGAAAAGCGCGTTTGCGCTCTCGGCGAGGGCGCAGTCGTCGGTTTTATGGACAGAGGCACTATCTATGACCGTGACCTCTATGAGCTTGCGTTCAAAAAGGCAGAGGAAAACGGCATAAAGATACAGACAAAGACAATGGTCGCCGGCGGAAACGACGCGAAGGCTATTCATGTCAGCGCGGGCGGAGTCAAAACTCTCGCAATTTCGCTCCCGTGTAGATATCTCCACTCACCTTCGTGCGTGATAAAAATGAGCGACGGAGACGATGTCCTCTGCCTTGCAAAAGTGATGCTCGGGGAGCTCGCCAATGCTTAAGCTGGCTGAAGAAAAAGAGTTTCTCGATTTTTGCCGCCGCGACGCGTTCGGCACGAAAATCGCCGGGTATATTAAAACTTATTCCGTCGATTCCGCCACCGTTCGGTTCTGGGTGCAGCAGAACGATGAGAATATTATAACCGCCGCAGTCTGCCGCGCCTATGACAGCGTCGTGCTGAGTGCCGAATCAAACGCGGATTTTGAAGAGCTTTGGCAGTTTCTCAAAATCATAGGCTTTTCAACGCTCTCGTGCGAAGAAAGCGTGTGCCAAAAGCTCGGACTTTCGCCGACAAGAAGCGGCAATATAGTCCGATTCGAGCATCTTCTGCGCCCTCTGCGCGGCGAAGCTCAGATGCCGAGATATCCCGATCTGCGCGATGTATATTCGCTGCTCGTTTCTTCGGGCTTCGACCGTCTCGGCAGGCGCGATGAGTGGATTGCGGATGTGTCGAGGCGTATGAACAGAGATACCGCTCAGTGGAGCGTGATATACAGCGGCGAAACGCTCGCGGCGTGCGCCTGTGCGCTGTTTGTCGCCGATTCGGCAGCCTTCCTCGGCTGCGTTGCCGCGCACGAGGATATGCGCGGCAGGGGACTCGGCGGCGAAGCGGTGCTGACGCTCGCCGAAAGATATTCGTCCGAGGGCAGGAGAGTCGAACTCTTCTGCAAGGACGGCAGTATAGTTGAGTTTTATAAAAAATCGGGCTTTACGCCCATCGGCAGATGGGCCGAATATGATACAGAACAGGAAATATAACATGGAACAGACATTTTTCAAATTTGACGAGAAAATACTCAATGCTTCCGAAAGAGCTCTTGAGCGCGCCGAACACAGCTTCGCGCGAATAGAGAAAAATACGGAGTACAATCAGCAGAAAGTGCTCGCCGCTTTTATCGAAAACAGGGTCAGCGAGAGCCATTTCACCGAGACCACGGGTTACGGCTACGGCGACCGCGGACGCGAAACGCTCGATAAAGTTTTTGCGAGCGCGTTCGGCGCCGAGGCGGCTCTTGTGCGCCACAGCTTCGCCTGCGGTACGCATACGCTCGGTGTCGCGCTCTTCGGACTTCTCCGTCCGGGCGACACAATGCTCAGCGTTACCGGTCAGCCATATGACACTATACATCCCGTTATCGGCATCACCGGAGAGGGCATGGGTTCGCTAAAGGATTTCGGCATAAAATATGAGCAGGTCGATTTGAATTCCGACGGCGAGCCGGATATCCCCGCGATAACCGAAGCGGTGAAGGTAAAGCAGCCGAAGCTCGTCTATATCCAGCGTTCGCGCGGCTATACTCTGCGCCCGAGCCTCTCGGTCGAGAAGATAGCCGAAATAGCAAAGGCGGTCAAGAGCGTGTCCGATTCGATAGTTTTTGTTGATAACTGCTACGGCGAGTTCGTTCAGCGTGTCGAGCCCGTGCAGGTCGGCGCGGATATAATGGCGGGCTCGCTGATAAAGAACGCCGGCGGCGGAATAGCCAAAAACGGAGGCTACATAGCGGGCAAGGCGGATCTCGTCGAGAAATGCGCCTACAGAGCCACCGTCCCCGGTCTCGGCAGAGAGGTCGGCGCGTCGCTCGGACAGAACAGAGAGCTGTTCATGGGTATATTCAACTCGCCCCATATCGTCGGCGAGGCGCTCAAAACCGCAGTCTTTGCCGCCGCGCTGTTTGAGGAGTTCGGCTTTGATGTTACTCCGACGAGCGACGAAGAGCGATTTGATATCATCCAGACCGTCCAGCTCAGAACGCCCGAAGCACTTATCGCATTCTGCCAGGGAATGCAGGCGGGCGCGCCGGTCGATTCGTTTGTCGTGCCCGAGCCGTGGGATATGCCCGGCTATGACAGTCAGGTCATTATGGCGGCGGGCGCGTTCACCATGGGCTCGTCGATAGAGCTCTCTGCGGATGCTCCGCTCAGAGAGCCTTATGCCGCATGGATGCAGGGCGGCTTCAATTTCCACAGCGCCAAGGCGGGCGTCATGCTCGCGGCGCAGGCAATGCACGACAGGGGACTTATCTGATGAGCGATTTCAAAGGAATAACTCAGGATACGCTTTTTCTCATGCAGCTCAACCGCTTCAATGATTCAAAGGCGTTCTATGAGGAGAACAAAGAGAAGATAAAGGCAAACATGACCGTGCCGATGCGCCAGATTGCGGCGTCGTTCAGCGACATGATGCTCGATATCGACCCGTTCATGAATACTATACCGACGAAGATGGTGTCGAGGGTGCGCCGCGATACGCGCTATACCCACGACAAGCACCTCTACCGCGAGAACATGTGGATAATGTTCATGCGCCCGAAAAAAGAGTGGCA
>DJQG01000059.1:0-43129 GCA_002438685.1 Ruminococcaceae bacterium UBA6392
TCCTGGTACTTCCTGCGCTACATCGATCCGCACAACGACAAGTGCTTTGCAGACAAGGACAAGCTCAAATACTGGCTTCCCGTCGACTGGTACAACGGCGGTATGGAGCACGTCACGCGCCATCTTATCTATTCGCGCTTCTGGCACCGCTTCCTCTATGATATCGGCGAAGTCCCCGTGCCCGAGCCGTATGCGAAGCGTTCGGGTCTCGGACTCGTGCTCGGCGCGGACGGCGTGAAGATGTCGAAATCCCGCGGCAACGTTGTTGACCCCGACGATGTTATCAAAAAGTACGGCGCGGACACCCTGCGCACATATATAATGTTCATGAGCGACTATTCAGCCTCCGCCCCGTGGAAAGAGAGCGGCGTCAAGGGCTGCAAGCGCTTCCTCGAGAGAGTCGCGTCCCTGTCGGATATCGCCGAGGGCACCGGCACGACGAAGAAGCTCGAATCGATAATGAACAAGACCGTCAAGAAGGTCTCGCAGGATATTGAGGACATGAAGTTCAACACCGCGATCGCCGCTATGATGACCTGCCTCAACGAGATAAACGACGTCGGCACGCTGACAAAGGACGAGCTGTCCGTATTCATCCGTCTGCTCTGCCCATTCGCTCCGCACCTGTGCGAGGAGATGTGGGAACAGCTCGGCGAAAATGGTCTCTGCTCGACCGCGAAGTGGCCCGACTACGACGAGAGCAAGTGCGTTGATGACGAGATTGAGATCGCCGTTCAGGTCAACGGCAGAGTCCGCGACCGCTTCACCGTACCTGCCGATATCGCGGCTGCCGACGCGATTGCCAGAGCCAAGGAGCTCGACAAGGTCAAGGAGTTCACCGACGGCATGGCATTTATAAAGGAGCTCTATGTCCCCGGCAAGCTCGTCAACCTCGTTGTAAAGCCGCAGTAAAAAAGGATATTTTAATCAAAAATAAAAAATCCCCCCAAGCGGTTGACAATAAAATTCACCTGTTGTATAATTAGAGGCAAGCTTATGCTAATTAGCCCTTGCAATTGCAGCGGAGGGAGGGAATATTAATGAGTCAGGTCAAAGTTAAAGAGAACGAATCTCTCGAGAGCGCACTCAAGCGTTTCAAGAGACAGACTTCCAGAGACGGAGTTATCCAGGAGGTCCGCAAGAGAGAGCACTATGAGAAGCCTTCGGTCAAGAGAAAGAAGAAGTCTGAGGCGGCTCGCAAGCGCAAGTACAAATAAGTACCTGCACTGTACAACTTGTACATTTAAAGGCGGTGGGAAAGGGATTTCTCACCGCTTTTTTCAAAGTTACCCTAAGGAGGAACAGAGAATGATTTTCGACAAGTTTCTTTCGCTTCTGCCGTTGGAGCTCGACGGCGCGCTGATAATGTCCGAGGAGAACAGGCGCTATTTCACCTCGTTCCCGTCGTCGGACGGCGTTCTGCTCATTTCGAGAAACGGCACGGTATTTCTCACCGACTCGCGCTATGTCGAGGCGGCGCAGAAGAAGATAACCGTCTGCCCCGTCAGACTCACAAAAGATCTGAGCACCGAGCTGCCGCAGCTGATGAGCGAATTCAAAATAAACAACCTCGCCGTTGAGACAACGAGACTCACCGTCGCCCAATTCGAGGAGTTCACAAAGTGGATGCCCGACACAGGCATCTGCACCGAGAACTACGCCGACCGCGCGATAGACGCGCTCAGGATGGTAAAATCCGACGGCGAAGTGAAGCTCGTTTGCGAGGCGCAGGCGATAGCCGAGCGTGCATTCGATCATATACTCGAATTTATAAAGCCCGGCGTGACCGAGCGCGAAATTCAGCTCGAGCTCGACTACTATATGCTCCGAAACGGCGCTGAGGCGCTCTCGTTTGAGACGATCGCGGTCAGCGGAGTCAACTCCTCGATGCCGCACGGCGTGCCCTCGGACAAAAGAATTGAAAACGGCGACTTCATCACCATGGACTACGGCGCGGTCGTCGGCGGATACCACAGCGACATGACAAGAACCGTCGCAGTCGGCTCCGTAAGCGAAGAGCAGAAGAAGATATACAACACCGTCCTCGAGGCTCAGCTCGCCGCGATGGAGAAGATGGCTCCCGGCGTCTCCTGCGCCGACGCGGACAAAGCCGCGCGCGATGTCATAACGGACGCTGGCTACGGCGAATTCTTCGGTCACGGCACGGGTCACGGAGTCGGCGTTGAGATCCACGAGCAGCCGCGCGTTTCGCCCCGCTCGAAAGAGATTCTCGCCCCCGGAAATCTTGTCACTGCGGAGCCCGGCATCTATCTGCCCGGACTTTTCGGAGTCAGAATCGAGGACATGGTGCTCATCACGGAAGACGGCAGCCGCGGACTCACCCACGCGCCGAAAAATCTTATCATACTCTAAAACATTTCCCCGTATGCAGGACATATGGGGATTTCTGTTTTCTATATGAACTCCGTTTGCCCGATTTTAGACTCACCTGCAGGGGGAGCTGGCTCGGCGAAGCCGAGACTGGGGGGTTGTTTCGCTTTGCTCAAAGTAAGTAGTGGCGGATATCATCCGCCCGCAAAGTGAAGAACGAAAAAGTGCGCAGTATTGACATATCATCCGCCCGCGAAAATTGCACAATTTTATTGACATACGGCTTGCAGGGCACGGCGGCACATACTGTCCCGTAGCATTTCTTTTAGATTTTTCGGTTGACCTTTTATATTTCTTCTGATAAACTTGTAATGTCAGGAGGGGTACATTATGGAAAAACTGAGAAAAACTATATATGATGTCCTCGTATTTATTATCTCAATTTGCATTACGGGATCGATATCCGTGTCGAATATCGCGACGAAGGACACGAGCCATGTCAACCTCAAAATAGACGAAACCTCTCAGCAGCAGGAGATTATGGGCTGGGGCGCAGCCGCCGCATGGTGGCCGCAGGTTGCCGGCGCAAGCGAAAATGCAGAGGCAATAACGAAGCTCCTGTTCAGCAAAGAGGGGCTCGGGCTCAACATTTACCGCTTCAATGTCGGCTCAGGTGAAAAGCAGAACCCCAACACGCGTCTTGACCCCGATTCATGGAAAAGCACAGTCAGCTTCCTTGTCTATAACGAAAAAACAGGGAAATATGAATATGACTGGTCGCAGGATGCCGAGTCGATGAAGATACTCGACCTCGCGATGAGCTACGGATGTGTGGATTCAGTCGTTCTGTTTTCGAACTCCCCTCATTTTTCAATGACCGTAACCGGACAGGCAAGCGGCGGATTCAAGAAGCATCAGAACAATCTCAAGCCCGAATGTTATCAGGAATATGTTGACTATTTTCTTGACATAACCGAGCATTTTATCGAGCTCGGCTATCCGATCAAATATATCAGCCCCGTCAACGAGCCTCAGGTTTCCTGGGGCGGCGACGACGTTTACCAGGAGGGCTGTCACTACGACACAAAAGAGCTCTTCGAAATTTATCATATGTTTGCAAAGTCCATAAAAGAGCGCGGACTTGATGTTAAGATGTCGATGTGCGAGGTTGCCTCGATAACGAGCAAGACATTTGATTATCTCAAATATATCTATAATGATCCGGAACTGCGAGATGTTCTCGGCACATATACTTATCACGCCTATTGGTCGGACTACAACTATTTTCTCAAAAAGCTCTGGGGCAGAACGGTAAAGAAATATCCCGGTGTCATCTATGATATGTCCGAATGGTGCGAGCTGCCGACGAGATTCAAAAATCAGGATATTCACAACGCTCTGCGAATGGCTCAGGTCATGGCAAATGACATGACAATGTCAAATCCCTCCATGTGGTCCGCATGGGTCGCTGTCAGCGAGGGCGACGATTACGGCGACGGTCTGATAATCGCAAATCACGATTGCAGCGAGTTTCATCTGGCAAGGCGCTACTACGCCATGGCTCATTTTTCAAAGTTTGTGCCTGTCGGCAGTCACCTTATTTCCTGCACGAAGGACGTCAATGATCGATTCGGATCGAGAAGCCGAGAAAAACTTGAGTGCTATTTCGGCTTCCGTTCAAACACTGCCGCCTACCTCACTCCGGACGGAAAGATCGTTGTTGTAATAGTCAACAACACCAAAGAGCGCACTTTCGCCTTCAACGGTATCAACGGCAGAGACTCTCTTCGAGTCTATACTACCGACAGCAAACGAAGCCTTGAGCTCACCTATGACGGAGCATATCAGCAGACGCTGACCATCCCCGCCTACAGCATCACCACTGCAATATTCGAATAACTTTATAAAAGCAGCAATCCTGCTCACAGCTTCACTGTGGGCAGGATTTTTTGTTTTCGACGCTGCGTAAATATTCGCAAATCGGGCGTTTTCTTCTCCCCCGCTCAACCATATGCCGCTTTTTGTATGGTCTCTTCGGAGCATTTTATCCTCTGCGCTTTTTAAATGTTAACTGAAATTAAACTATATTCCCTTTTTCTTTAAACTTCGCTTTTATGCTATTGTTAAATCCCGCGGGGTAGGGTATAATTTAATAAGAATTTTAAGTGGAACGGTGAAAGTATGACATACGACCCTCAATATAACGGAGCACCCAACGGGTACGGATATCAGCCGGGACCCGCTCAGACTCTTGAGATAAAGCAGCGTGAGAAGCGCCAGATAAGAAAGCTCGGCAACATAAGCGGTCTGGGCATATTATTGTTCGCCCTGTTCCAGTTTGTCGGCGCGGGACTGCTGTTTGCTTTAAATCTCTATGACGACTACGCGAACGAGACCGACCGCGGCTATGCAATAGGCGTGCTGATGTCGATTTTCTGCATATTCGTCCCGTTCTTCCTGTCGAGCCTGCTGCTCAAAGATAAGCGTCAGCAGTGCCTGAACTTCGGCAAGCCCTATGACACGCGCCTTATGCTTTTAGCTGTGCCCGCGGGTCTGATGATCTGCATGATAGGCAACTATGCTACGAATTTTCTTTCGACATTTGTCGAGAGCACGACCGGTATAACTTTTGAATATCCCGATTCGCGCACCCCGACGACGCCGCTCGGCATTGCGATGTATCTTATCCAGCTCGCCGTAGTGCCTGCGCTCGTTGAGGAATATGCGCTGCGCGGCGTTGTTATGATGCCCGCGCGCAAGTTCGGCAACTGGTTCGCTATTCTCGTCTCTTCCGCCCTGTTCGGCATGATGCACGGCAACCTCGTCCAGGCTCCGTTCGCGTTTATCGTCGGCATCGGCATCGGCTATTTTGTTATAGTCACCGGCTCGATGTGGACGGGAGTCATGATACATTTCTGCAACAATATGTTCTCCGGCGTCATCTCGATACTCTATGAATTTTTGCCGGAGAAGACAGTCAACCTCGTCTATTATATCTGCGTCGCGGCGTTCTTTGCGGCGGGCATAATCTGCCTTATTTTCTTCATGAGAAGAGCGCGTCAAAAGAATATCCCGACGAAATTCAGAAAACCGCGCACAGCCCTTTCACGCGGCGAGCGCACGGCGGCATATTTCATAAACGTCCCGATGATAATCTCTATCATCTATCTGCTCTATACGACATATACTTTTATCACATGGTCTTCGTAACCGGGGAGTGGAAGAATGACTGACAGAGAGTTTATGCAGGCGGCTATCGCGCTTGCACGGGAGGCCGCGGCGGACGGCGAAGTGCCTGTCGGCGCGGTGGTTACAAGGAACGGAGAGATAGTTTCGGTCGGGCGCAACAGGCGCGAAAAGGACAAAAACGCCCTCGCCCATGCCGAGATTGAGGCGATAGACAGAGCGTGCAAGGCGCTCGGCGGCTGGCGGCTCTGGGAGTGCGAACTGTTCGTAACGCTCGAACCGTGTCCGATGTGCGCCGGGGCGATAATAAATTCGCGCATAAAGCGCGTGGTGTTCGGGGCATACGACCCGAAGGCGGGCTCGTGCGGGTCGGTAAACAACCTGTTCTCTTTCCCGTATAATCACTCGCCCGAGGTCGAGGGCGGATTCATGCAGGACGAATGCGCTCTGCTTTTGAAGCAGTTCTTTGCCGAGCTGCGCAGGACAAAATAAATTCCCGAAAGGGCTGAAGGATATGGCAATAAAGGATCTTGCCGAACTCATCAAAAAATTCACTCAGAAAGACAAATTCAAACCAACCGCAGTGCAGGTCATCAGGGCGGCAAAAAATCCGCCCGTTCCCGCGCAGAACGAGGATATCTCCGTCCCGTCGGAGGGCGAGCGTATCCATTTTCTCAACACAGGGCGCTCGGACTGCATTCTTATCCAGAGCGGCGACCGATTCGCTCTCGTTGACTGCGGCGACGCGGAGCACGCAAAGCACACGGCTCGATATCTCAAAGAAACTGCCGGCGGGAAGATAAATCTCGATTTTGTCGCAATAACCCATCTCCATTCCGGCCATGTCGGCGGACTCGGGACGCTCCTTGGCGACAGGGATATAGCGATCGGCAAGATATATCTCAAGCCGTTTATCAGTCCGAACCTCGCGCAGTGGGACAAGTGTCTCCACGACGGCGACGCGCTGTATAAATCGCTCAGCGAAAAGGCGCAGAGCATGAACATCCCGGTCATCGGCTGCGTGCCGGACGAGCCGTTTGCTCTCGGCAGCTGGACTCTGCGTTTCTTCAACACCGAGCCCGACTCATATCACAAGAACATCGGCGAAAACGACAACTCGCTCGCCATACTCGCCGAGCAGAACGGCAGGCGTATTCTTTTGGCGGGCGACACGGTGAACGACACCGGCGACCTCGCGAGGCTCGCAAACGCCGTCGGACGCATCGACGCGCTGAAAGTCCCCTGCCACGGCGAACGCGCCGTCCCGCAGGTGGTGCTGGACAAGCTCCGCCCCGAGACGATGATAATCACGAACCGCCTAGCCGAAATATCGGACGATGTGCTCGTCGGCATAATGTCGGCGTTCGGGCGCAAGGCGTATTCGACCTCGGACAGCGGCGGAATAGCCCTCACTCTAACGCACGGCGGACTTGAAGTCAGCCGCGAGATACAGCTTCGGGAAACTGCATAAAATAAATATAAAACCGCGGAGGCAGATATATTCTGTCTCCGCGGTGTGATTTTTGCGTGTGGGTGCGCGAAGATTATATAGATCGATACACCCGACAGCGCAGAAAAAGCCTCCGCATGATATCACACGGGACTTTGAGTTTCCATTTTTACTTTACCTGCTTTATCTTGTTGCCGGAGACGAGGAACGCGTGCTCGGAAATTTCCATCATCGGGGTGTCGTTGACGGAATCGGTATAGAAATTGTCGATCACCGTATCGGGATACATCTCCTTAAACAGCTCGACCTTTCTGCCGCGGAAGCAGAGGTCGGTTATATGCGCGTTGCCGTCGGTGCGCGAGCAGATATAATTCTTGATGTTGAGCCTGTGCATGACATCGTCGAGCAGAACCTCGGGACTCGCGGAGATTATTATATCGTCGTCCTGCCTCTGGCGGAAATAGAACGGCTTTATCTTGTGGATGTTCGTATCCCAGAACTCGGTGACGAGCGCGTCGAAATCCTCGATGCTGTTGTAATAATCCGTAACAACGTCGGAATACTGCTCCAGCGCTTCCTCGGCGTTTATCGTACCCTTTGTGTATTTGTAGAGCCCGTTGATAACGTCGGGAATGTACTTGACGAGCGAGGGGTCTTTCTTGAAAAGAAAGATAAACAGATCAATAAAGCTCTCGCCGTCGTAGATGGTGTTGTCAAAATCATAAACATTCATTTTCATTTTCTCCTTGTTCGGGAAGTTCTGCACACATCCCGGATTTATTTTCTCGTTCAAAGAATACCATAATTTTAACTGTTTGTAAAGACTTCCAAAGACGCCCCGCACGATTGACTAAACGGGATTTAGTTGGTATAATGGTATAAGGTATGTATGAAAATACGAAAGGACGAAAAAACGATGATAAAGATCGCTCCTTCAATGCTCGCAGGCGACTTCTCCCAAATGGGAGAGCAGGCCGCAATGATAGAAAAAGCCGGCGCGGACTGGCTCCATCTCGATGTGATGGACGGGCATTTTGTGCCCAACATAACCTTCGGCGCACCTGTTATAAAAAGTATCCGCGACAAAAGCTCGCTCGTCTTTGACGTTCATCTGATGATAAGCGAGCCGCTTAGGTATATCCCCGACTTTGTGAAAGCGGGCGCGGATGTTATCACATTCCACATCGAGTCGGATTCCCCGGTCGATGAGACTATCGACCTCATCCGCTCGTCGGGCTGCAAAGCGGCTCTCTCCGTCAAGCCCGGCACTCCCGTTGAGAGCGTTTTCCCCTATCTCGACAAGCTCGACATGGTGCTTATCATGACCGTTGAGCCCGGCTTCGGCGGTCAGAAGTTCATGGCGGACATGATGCCGAAGATAAGCGCACTGCGCGAAGAGTGCGAGAAGCGCTCGATTGACATTGAGATTCAGGTCGACGGCGGAATATCCGCAAAGACCATTGAAGAGCCCGCCCGCCGCGGCGCGACAGTCTTTGTCGCGGGAAGCGCGGTTTTCGGCGCGGACGACCCCGCAAAGGCGATAGCCGAGATGAAAGATATCGCCGCAAACTGCCAATAATCAATTGCCGGAAAGTTTTTTCAGCGCGTCGCCCTCGGCTATGCATCGCCAGTGCTCCCGGGTGTGCGAAGCGGCGGCAAAGGACTTTATCTGTGCGCCGAACTCGCTGAGAATATGCTCCGGCGCGTCGGAAATGCTCTCGCCGAGAAGCAGACGGTAGACGCCGCCCGACTCATACAGTCCGCTGTTTTCAAGGCTTCTGCCGAGCGCGTGCGCCGCGTCCATAACATCGTCTAAAGAGCCGAACTCATAGACCGCCGTGTTTTCCCCTTTCTTTATCGACGGGGGCTGGCGGACTCCTCGGCTGCCGTCCGAACAGAGGGTGAATTTCAAAACGCATCCTCCCCTGCCTGCGGGCACCGCCTCGATTATCATCCGCCCGCTCGGGTCGATGTCGCGCTTGAGTTCGTGACCCGCTCTGTCGAGCAGAGTCCAGACCACGCGGCGCGTCTCAATATTCGAGTAATCCATTTGCTCATATGTAATATTGAGCGCATCCATGTCGCGCGCCGAAAGCTCGATAGTTATCCTGTTTTCAGCCGGCGCCTGTATCTTCAAAGCGCATCCCCTCCTTAATAAACAGAAAGTTCTCTGCCTTATATAATATTACGCGTCCCCGCGGCGTGCAATGCAAAATTTTTGCCAGCGCAATAAGCCGGCAAACGGAAAGGTTGGTTTTATGGCAAGATTCAAACGCATAAAAGCGCCTAAAAGTCCCTACACGAGCTATCTGCTCATGCTCGCCGCACCCGCTATAGTCAGCTGGTATTACTACGGCACATTCGCATTCAGGGCGATACTTGCGGGAATTATAAGCGCGGTCGCCGTTGAGGCAGTCGCGCTGCTGATAATGAAAAGGAAGCTCCACTGCCTGTCGGATATGCACGCGGTGTTCACGGGCTTCGCCATCGCCATGCTTTTGCCCGCCACCGCACCGGTCTGGCTGATAGGCGCGGGCGCGGCGTTCGCGATTCTCGTTGCAAAGATTCCGTTCGGCCCGGCGCACAAGGCTCCGTTCGTGCCCGCCGCGGCAGGCATGGCGTTTCTGACCGTCTGCTTCCCGAACGAAGTCTTCAAATATCCCGCCATCGACTCGGCGTCGTTCGATGTCTTTGACGCGGGCTCGTCTCTCGCCGCTCAGCTGAGCGCGGGCGGCATACAGCACGTGAACTCCGTCGGCATAATGTCGATGATATCCGGCAATGTATCAGGTCCGCTCGGCACCTGCTGCGCAGTCGCGCTGCTCGGCTCATGTGCTCTGCTCGCCGCAGGAAAGCCGAAGAGGCTCTTCAATGTCCTCGGATTTTTGACCGTTTGCTCCCTGCTTGCGGTAATTTTCCCGCGCGGATCGTTTTCAAGACCGGTATCCCTGCTCACGGAGCTGTGCGCAGGCAGCCTGCTCTTCTCGGGCATATTCTTTGTAACCGACCCCGGCACGAGCCCGAAGCACCCGCTGACAAGATTTATCTACGGCGCGTTCGCCGGAATAATCTGCATGATACTGCGCTACTTCGGCACGTTTGAGGACGGCACCTGCTTCGGCATCCTGCTCACCAATGCTTTTTGGCCGATAGTCGACAGTGCGCTGAGAAAAATCGGCTACCACAAGTTCATTGAAAAATCGATGGCAAAGAGCGCGGAAAAGAGAAAACGGAAAGCAGCATTAAGGGGAGGTGAGCCGGCATGAGTTCAGGCAGAAAATACTCATTCTCCGATGCGCTGTTCAGCAGCACATTTATTCACAACCCCGTGCTCATCCAGGCCGCAGGACTCTGCGCGATAGTTGCAGTTGCGACGACGCTCAAAACGGCAGTCCTGCTCGCGGCGGCGTTCTTCCCGGTGCTCATTATAACTCAGGTTTTTGCCTGCCTCGCTCTCAAAAAAGTCCCGAGATGGATAAGAGTCGCGATATATCTGCTCATCGGCACGGCGATAATCGCCGGAATCATATACGCAATCGATACTTTTATGCCTGAGATCAGCCTCGGCGCGGGCATATATCTCGCCCTGACGGCGGCGAACTCGATAATCGCCCTGCACTGCGAGAAGCTCGCGGTCAAAACCGACCTGCGCCACGCTTTCTTTGACTCCGTGGCAACGGCACTCGGCTATGCGGCGGTCATTATCCCCGTCGGTGCGCTGCGCGAAATTATCGGCTCATCGACCATATGGGGCGCGAATATCAAAGTCCCGATGACCTTCCCGGCGATTCTCATGCCGTTCGGCGGATTTTTAGTCCTCGCATTCTTCGCCGCCGCGCTCAAGGCACTGATAAACAAACGCTTCCCCGAGCACTCGGCGGAGACCGAGATGAAGATAAAGAAAACTTCCCTAATAGTCAGCAAGAAGAATCTTCCCGAGAATTTAGCTCCCGCCAAGGCGGAGGAAGCTCCCGCGGAAGAGGCAAAAGAGACTGTTGAAGCTGAAGAGATAATCGAAGTCGAAGAGACTATTGAAGTCGAAGAACCCAAAGCTGATGACTTGGCGCACTTCGAGCCGCTCGACGGCGAGGGCAAATTTGACCTCTCCGATATTTTCGCCAAAGACGGCGAAGACGAAGACGACAAAGACTACGGCTCGGCGTTCAACCGCCTGTTTGACGAAGCAAAAGATTTTGACTCCGACGAAAAGAAGGAGGGAGACAAATGAACATGACCTGGTTTTTTGATCTGCTCTCCACAGCACTCTACACGGTGTTCATTCAGAATCTCGTCTTCAACGGCGGATACGCGGCAAGCGAAGCTCTTATGCTCGCGAAGAAGCCGCGCAGACTCTGGATGTTCTCGGCGATGATAGCATTTTTCTCGACCGTCACGGCACTCGCCTGCCGCGCACTTGAAATGATACCGGTGCTCAGTACTCTGCCCTCGGCGCTGCATTTTGCAATGTTCAGCGGCGTGCTTATAGCAGTTTTCCTGATAACTGGACTCATACTCAAGCTCGCCCTCGGCGCGACCGAAAAGTTTCTCGGCACGCTCGGCATGGCGGCGCTCAACACCCTTGTGCTCGCAACTCCCCTGCTCAACCGCAGCGCGGCCTATACCCTCCCCGAGAGCATCGGCTCCGGCATCGGCGCGGGTCTCGCGTTCATTCTCGCGGCGACGCTCATATGCAAGGGTCTGCACATAATCTCGCAGAATCAGGATATGCCCAAAGCCTTCCGCGGCACTCCGGCGGCGTTCGTCTATGTCGCGCTGCTCTCGCTCGCGTTCTCCGGCTTCTCCGGCAGCTCCCTGTTCTCATAATTTTTAAAAATTTTCCGCTGCCGACGGGTGATGTCATGCCCGCCGCGCGGCACAGAGGATGATGAAAAATGGCAAAACGCAGCAAATATGACAAGTATTTTTCTCCCGGCACTCACAGGAGCATAACCGCGTTCAGCAAACACGCGGCAGGCGGCTCGAAGCGCCGCAAGAGCTACACCGAGCGCAGACGCAACAGGATAGTAGGAATAGTCCTCGCGTGCGTTCTCGGCGCGGCGGTTGTCTTCACTGCGGCGTTTTTTGTCACCGATACGCTCCTCGGCATCTCCGACGCGAATGTCGAAACCACTCAGAAAGCCGAGAAAGATAACAAGGGCAACAAAGGCAATAAAAACGACAAAGGCGGCAAGAACGACACAACCGCCCCCGCCGACAATCAGCAGACTTCAACCGAGATAAAGGCACGCGTCGGCAATGTCTCCCTGCTCGCAGGCGGCAGCGTACTCGACCAGTTCGTATCCTCGCTCAAGAGCGCGGGTCAGAACGCCGTTGTCATTGACTTCAAAGACGCGTCCGGCTATCTCAGCTATCCCTCTTCTATAGAGGCCGTAAAAGACAAAGCCCCGTCATCAAAGGCTCAGGCGAACGCCGCCGCGAGCGTCAAGAAAATTCAGCAGTCCGGCATAAAAGTCGTTGCACGCATATACTGCTTCAAAGATAGCCAGATGCCGCGCATTGATCGCACCATGGCCGTTCACTACAACAAAACGCAGATGATCTGGCTCGACAACGAGGCTTCCAAGGGCGGCAAGCCGTGGCTCAACCCCTATTCGCAGACGGCTCAGAACTATCTGCTCGAGGTCGTCAAGGAAGTGAAGAACCTCGGCGTTGATGCGATACTGCTCGACGGCGTGCAGTTCCCCGACTTGAATTCTAACGTTGCGACATTTGACGGCGAGGGCTCGGTATCGAGAAACGCCGTGCTCGTGAATTTCGTCAACTCCTGCGTCTCCGCGTGCTCCGGCACTCCAGTTATCTGCGCAATGAAAGGCGAAGCGGCTGCGGGCGGCAGCAGCGACATATACAACGGATCTCTCTGGAGCGCGAACGCCTCCGCTTTCGCGGTCGATCTCAGCTCCCTCAAGGCGGACGCCCAGCGCAGTTTCCCCGCCTCGAAGAAGGTCATTGAAATTAAGAGCTCGGCTTCAAACACCGACAGCACATATATCCTCACGAAATAAAGGCAGATTTAAATGCATTTTATCCCCTACAACTCGAGAAAAAAATATCATCTCTCGCCCGGCGCGGCTGTGCGCTCGGGTGAGGATATGATTTTCAGGATAGTTCTGCCCCGCTCGGAGCAGTGCAGCGCGGTTCGCCTCATTCTTGAGACGGACTGCGGCGAGAGAGAATATTACTCTTTCTCGTGGGAGCGAATGCAGGGCGAAAACGAGGAATGGTGGCGGCTCGAGACCGCCGCGCCTAAAAGCGCGGGGATAGTCTGGTACTGTTTTGAATACGACACCCCGTGGGGCACAAAAAAAATATCGCTCGAATCTAAGGGCAACGCCGTCATCGGCGAGGGCGTGCGCTGGCGGCTGACCGTATGCCGCGAAAACTGTGACACGCCCCTGTGGCTTCGCGGCGGCACGATGTATCAGATATTCCCGGACAGGTTCTGCCGCTCCGGCAAAACGCCCCTGCCCGAAAACAAACCGGCGGCGGAATATCACTCCCGCTGGGGCGAAGAGCCCGACTGGGAGCCCGACTCCGACGGAAAAATTGAAAAATACGACTTTTTCGGCGGCGACCTCAAGGGCATCGAAGAGAAGCTCGGCTATCTCGGGAGCCTCGGCGTCACCTGCATATATTTGAATCCGATTTTCTCCGCGCGCTCGAACCACCGATACGACACGGGCGACTACATGAAAATCGACCCGATGCTCGGCACGGAAGAGGATTTCAAGTCCCTCTGCAAAAGCGCGAAAGAGCATGGGATAAAGATTCTGCTCGACGGCGTGTTCAGCCACACGGGCGCCGACAGCAGATATTTTGACAAATTTTCGTCCTACGGCGGCAAGGGCGCATATTGCGACAAAAATTCTCCCTACCGCTCGTGGTATAATTTTCGTTGCTGGCCGGACGATTACGCCTGCTGGTGGGGCGTTGACATCCTGCCGGAGCTAAACGAGACCGACCCTGGCGTGCTGGCGTTTCTGACCGGCGAGAACGGCGTTGCGCGGCACTGGCTCAGGCGCGGCGCATCAGGCTGGCGGCTCGACGTGGCGGACGAACTGCCCGACGAATTTCTCGACCGCTTCCACGAGGCGGTCAGAAAAGAGAAAAAAGACGCGTTTATCTACGGCGAGGTCTGGGAGGACGCGACCGACAAGATAAGCTACGGTCACCGCCGCAGATATCTTGAGGGCGGCGAGCTGGACAGCGTGATGAACTATCCGTTTGCAAACGCTGTTATAGATTTTGTCCGCACGGCGAACGCGGAAGAACTCCGCGAATGCGTTGAAAATATAGTCGAACACTATCCGCGCGCGTCGCTTGACACGCTGATGAACCATATCGGCACCCACGACACGGTACGCGCCATAACGCGGCTCGGCCGCGGCGATATCGAGCGCCCCGAAAACGGGCGCGATAGAGGTATTTTGACCGACGAGCAATATCAAAAGGGCGTTTGCCTTTTGAAGCTCGCTTCGGTTTTGCAGTTTACGCTCCCCGGCGTTCCCTGCGTCTATTACGGCGACGAGGTCGGGCTCGCGGGCGGCGAAGATCCGTTCAACCGCGCCTGCTTCCCCTGGGGAAACGAAAACGCTGAGCTGCTCGACCACTACAGAACGCTCGGCAGGATCAGAAAGCTCTGTCCCGCGTTTATCGACGGGGAGTTCAATTGCGTATCCTCGGCGCTCGGCTGCATCGCATATGAGCGCAACTCCGAATCGGGCAGTGCGCTGATAATCGCAAACGCAAACTGCCACGGGATAGAATACACTGTCCCCGAGCGCTGGCGGGGTGCATCCGCGCTCTTCGGCGCCGCCGCCGACGGGCTCAATGTCCCGCTCGGCGCATATTCGGCGGCAATACTTTATAGATAATCGGAGGTGACAGCATGGCGAAAAGAAAAGGAATAAAGTTCCGCACAACGCAGGAGAAAAAGACGAAGCAGTTTCGGCTTTTCGTGCTCGGATTCGTCGGCTTTCTGCTCGCGTTCGCTCTCGTCTCCGTAGCCTATATGTTCAAATCGCATCATCTCTCAATGAATGACCTGTTCCCGGAAAAGGAGGTTGAGTCCTCCGACGGGAGCACCGACGAGGCTATCGCGCCGCTCGGCGGCAAGGCGACTTTTATGTTCGCCTGCGTCTCGGACGAAAAAGACGAGCTGTATTTTGTCGCCGCGGTCAACGCCGATCTCGACTCGGGCGAAGTGCGCGTGTGCGCCTTTGATCCAAGCACTTCGGCGGATGTTTCCGGCAACAAAGACAGTCTCATGGGTCACTACAAGACCGGCGGCTCGAAAGAACTCAAGAAAGCTGTTGACTCCCTCTGCGGTTTTACTGCGGACAAATACGCCGTCTCGACCGCGAGCCAGTTCAAGAATGCCATAAACGTGCTTTCCGGCGCGCAGATATCCGTACCCGAGCGCATAAGCTATAAGACAAAGGAGCTGTCGCTCTCGCTCATGCCCGGCAACCAGACGGTTAAAGGCGAGACACTGCTCAAATATTTCCGCTACTGCCTGACCCCGTCGGGCGGCGGAGCGCAGAAACAGGGCGATCTGCTCTGCGTGCTGTTCTCGCAGTATATCAACAAGACCTATCTCGCCTCCGGGCGCAACTATTTCTCGCAGATAATCGACTCTTTGGACACCGACATATCGATAGTTGATTTCTCGCGCTGTGAGCGCACTCTCTCCGCAATGGCGGCGGGAAATATAAAATATACATCCGTTTCTTCCACCGGCGAGCTGACCGTTAAGCCCGGCAAGCGCGGAAAATAACCGTTTATAAAACAAGGGGGCGGTCATTTGGCAAGAAAGCTTCTGTGTCCTGCGGCACTTCTGCTGGCGCTGACGCTCATATTCACCGGATGCTCGGTGAATATGGTGAACAATATACCTTCATCCGAACAGGTGTCTGCGTTCGGCGACTTCAAGCACTACTTCGGCGAGCTCAACGAGAACGAAAAACGCGCATACAACGCCATTCTCCGCGACATCGAGTCATTTCCTGAGGAAATTGAGATCCCCGAGCTCAACAACGGAGAGCTCGAAAAAGTCTGGCTCGCCGTTATGTACGACAACCCGGAGCTGATAATGCTCGGGCGCGAATGTATGCTCGTCTCGAGGGATCGCAAGTTCTGGTTCAGCTGCGAATACGCCATGACAAAAGACGAGTATGAGCAGAAAAAGGTCGAGCTCCGGGCAAAAGCCGATGAGCTGAGCGCAAAGATAGTCAAAGAAGCTTCTGATTTTGACAAGGAACTGCTTATTCACGACGCGATAATCGACTCGTGCAAATATACCGGCTCCGACAAGCTCGTTGCAAGCTCCGCTTACGGCGTGCTCGTCAACGGCTCCGCCTCCTGCGAAGGATACGCAAAGGCGGCAAAGCTCCTGCTCGACAAGGCGGGGATAGAAAACTATGTCATCACCGGCACGGCGAAGCGCGAGGACGGCGCGAGCGAGGGACACATGTGGAATGTAGTCTTTATCGACGGTCAGCCCTATAACCTCGACCTCACCTGGGACGATCCCATCGGCGAGGGTGTGACGCAGAACAAGCGCTATGCCTATTTCAATATTACGGACGAAGAGATACTGAAAACCCACACGTTTTCCGACGCGTCCGCCTGCTGCACCGCTACGGAGAACAACTATTTCGTAAAACTCGGCAGGCAGTTCGACGGCTACAACGCCGAGACGAAAACCGCTCTTTCAAATATGTTCGGCGGGCATAAATCCGGCGACAAGCTCGACGTCAGATTCTCGTCAAATGACGCTTATCAAAGTGCCATCGACGGTCTGCTGAAAAAAGAGGAGATCTACAGGCTTCTCAGCATCGCCGACGCGGGCAAGGGCGGATTTTCAACAACGCAGATTAACTATATCGCCGACGACACCCACCGTGTCATCGAATTTATTCTCGTATAACCGGGGTGAAATGATGGACAAAAAGAGAATCAAGGCGGCTGTACGCGAGATACTTGCGGCGATCGGCGAGGATCCGGACAGGGAGGGTCTTGTCGAAACGCCCGCGCGGGTCGCCAGGATGTATGAAGAGATTTTCTCGGGGCTCGAGGACGATCCGAAGCGCCATGTGAAGCTCTTCAACGAAGAGAAAAACGAAGAGATGGTCATTGTCCGCGACATCCCGATGTATTCGATGTGCGAGCATCATCTTCTGCCGTTTATCGGCAGGGCGCATATAGCATATATCCCGCGTGACGGCAAAGTTATCGGTCTGTCGAAGCTCGCGAGGATAGTTGACAGCTTCGCGCGCAGACCGCAGCTTCAGGAGAGGCTCACTTCGCAGATTGCGGACTTCCTCGACGAACAGCTCGACCCGCTCGGCGTGGCGGTCGTTATCGAGGCGGAACATCTGTGCATGACGATGCGCGGAGCGCGTGCGTCGGGTGCGCAGACGAGGACTTCCGCTCTGCGCGGCACGATGCGCTCGGACGCGAGGGCGCGCGCCGAGGCAATATCACTTCTGACAAAATAAGGCGATACTATGGAGAGATTTATTTTTGATACCTCCTCCCACACCCTTGTGTGCGGGATACTCAATATAACTCCCGATTCCTTTTCGGACGGCGGAAAATGGGACGAGCCACAAAAAGCACTTGAGCACGCGCTCGAGATGCAGGCGCTCGGCGCGGATATTATCGATGTCGGCGCGCAGTCGACCCGCCCCGGCTCAACAAGGCTCTCAGCCGACGAAGAAAACGCGAGGCTCATTCCGGCGCTCGATCTGTTAAAGGACAGGATAACCGTTCCGATAAGCGTTGACACATTCTATCCCGAATGCGCGCGCACGGCTCTCACGCACGGCGCGAAGATAATCAACGATGTCAGCGGAGAAGCGAACGACGAGATGGCGAAGGTCGTCAGCGAATTCGGCGCGGGATGGATAATCATGCACAATCCCGCCGGCGCGGACGCCGTCCCCGTCTATGAAAACGGAGTCTCAGACGATGTGCTCGACTTTTTCGGCAGAGCCGCGAGAGTCGCAAAATCGCACGGGATACCGGCTGCCAGCCTCTGCTTCGACCCAGGGATCGGTTTTGCAAAGAGCTACGAGGACAACCTGCGCCTGATAAGGGATATCGGGAAGATAAAGACCGACGGCAGCGCGCTGATGTCCGCCGCGTCGCGAAAACGCGTTATCGGCACGGCATCGGGCGAGACAGACGCCGCAAAGCGCGACCCGGGAACCGTGGCGCTGCACACGGCGAGCATATTGAACGGCGCAGATGTTATCCGCGCCCACGATGTGTTCTCCGCCGTCCAGTCGGCGCGCGTCGCGGACGCACTGAAAAAGATATACGGGGAGGCAGACGGTGGATAAGATAATTATAGATTCGCTTCGCCTCTTCGCCTATCACGGGGTCAATCCCGAGGAGCAGGAGGACGGGCAGTTCTTCATTCTCGACATTGAGGCGGACATTCCGCTTTCAAAAGCCGGCGAGAGCGACGATTTAAACGACACCGTCAGCTACGCGCAGATGATAAAATGCGTGCGCAGGGTGTTTTCCTCGCAGAAGGACAAGCTCATCGAGCGTGCCGCGCGGCGAGTTGCCGACGCGCTGCTCGAAGAATTTCCGCCCATTGAGGGCGTGAGAGTGACCTGCAAAAAGCCGGACGCGCCGATGAAGGCGGATTTCGGTTTCGCCGCGGTCAGCATTTACAGGGAAAGAAAGTAAAAAACATAAAACGGGCAAGAAACATCAAGCGAAAGGACTGTAGATTTTATGGCAAACTGTATGCAGGCAGTTATAGGGATCGGTTCGAACATGGGGGACAGACTGAAGAACATAAACGGCGCGGTGCGCTCTCTGTCCCGCCTGCCAAAGACAAAAATAACGGCGTGCTCCCACATCTATGAGACCCGCCCGGTCGGATATGAGGCGCAGCCGCTGTTTTACAACGCCGCAATAATAGTGGAGACGGAGCTGTCCGCGCAGATGCTGCTCGGCGCATGCCTCGGCATCGAGGGCGCTTACGGCCGCGTGAGGACGATAAAAGACGGACCGCGCGTGCTCGACCTCGACCTGCTGCTCTATGAGGGCATGAAGAGCGAGAGCTTTCTGCTCACCCTGCCCCACCCGAGAATATACGAGCGCGCTTTCGTGATGGTTCCGCTGCTTGATCTGTTCCCGTCCGGCAGAGCGCCCGGACTCTTCTTCCTGCCGGCTCTTCACGAGATCGGCACGGACGGCGTTGAAAGAATAAACGAAGAGATAACTCTTCCCGAATAAAGAACGAGGTGTACCAATGAAATACGACGTAGTTATCATCGGCGCGGGTCCTGCCGGAATATTCACGGCCATTGAGCTTATCCGCAAGGGCGCAAACAAGAAAATAATGATGGTCGAAAAGGGTCAGCCGATCGAAAAGCGCCGCTGCCCCAAATCAAAGACCAACAAGTGCGTCAACTGCAAACCCTATTGCCACATAACAACAGGATTCTCCGGCGCGGGCGCGTTCTCGGACGGCAAGCTGTCCCTGAGTCCCGAGGTCGGCGGTCAGCTCCCCGAGCTTATCGGCTACGATGTGGCGCAGAAGACCATTGAATATGCCGACAGTATCTATCTCGAGTTCGGCGCGGACACCCATGTTGAGGGCGTAGGACGCGAAGAGGAAGTCAAGGAGATAAGAAAGCGCGCGATAAAAGCAGGTCTTCGCCTCGTCGACTGCCCGATACGCCACCTCGGCACCGAGAAGGCGCAGGACATATACTATGCCATCGAGCAGTATCTCATCGAAAACGGCGTTGACATGCTCTTCGGCTACGAGTGCGACAACATAATCCTTGAGGGCGACCGGTGCAAGGGCGTCTATGTCCGCAAGGGCGACGAGAACATAGAGATTTTCGCGGATCACACGGTCATCGCGACCGGACGCCGCGGCGCAGACTGGCTCGAAAAGCTCTGCGCTCAGCATGATATATCCCATCAGCCCGGCACGGTCGACATCGGCGTGCGCGTTGAGATAAGAAACGAGGTCATGGAGAAGGTCAACGATGTTCTCTATGAGTCGAAGCTCATAGGCTATCCCAAGCCGTTCAAGAACAAGGTCCGCACATTCTGCCAGAATCCCGGCGGCTTCGTCAGCCAGGAGAACTACGACAACGACCTCGCCGTTGTCAACGGACACTCATACAAGGAGCTCAAGAGCAACAACACGAATCTCGCGATTCTTTGCTCCCACAACTTCAATCAGCCGTTCAACCAGCCGATCGAATACGCACAGAAGGTCGGCGAGCTGACAAATATGCTCGGCGCGGGACACATTCTCGTCCAGCGCTACGGCGATATCCTCGACGGAAAGCGCACATGGCAGAAAGAGCTTGACCGCTCGAATGTCAGACCCACTCTCCCCGACGCCGTCGCGGGCGACATAACCGCCGCCATGCCCTACCGCGCGATGCTCAACATAATCAACTTCATCCAGGCTGTCGACTATGTCGTGCCCGGCTTCGCCGCGGAGGAGACGCTGCTCTACTCCCCCGAGCTCAAGTTCTACTCCAACCGCATCAAGATGGACGAAAACTTCGACACGAACGTCAGAGGTCTCCATTGCCTCGGCGACTCGAGCGGCTGGACAAGAGGTCTGATGATGGCGTCCGTCATGGGCGTGCTCATGGGCAGAAGCATCGCAGACAGATACAGCGAGTAAGTAAATATAAAAATCATCACTCCCGAAGCTTCTGTGAACTTCGAGGGTGATGATTTTTATAATCCAAAGGCATAAAAGCTCCCGTTGTCGGAAGCTTTCATATATTATGATTCCGGTCATACAGTCGGTATCTGTGTGCCAACACTTTTTTGATATAATACCGACTAATCTCCGGAAAATCATCAAAATTTACTGCCTGCCTTTTTCATCTCTGCGGCCGAAGTTATTGCAGCAGCAAGGGACAATGAAAACGCCGCAGCAAAAATCACCGTGTAGATTATCCAAAGAGTATCTGCCATTATCCATTTGACAGTGATAATATGGCTGAGATCCATCAGGATATTGACAACGCAGGTAACCATGCGAACAAGCGAATACGCCGCAAATGTGACGCTGCATACAAAGCTCTCTTTGCCGAAACCGTTGCGGAAAAGCATTATGATCACGCCTGCCATGACGACCGCAGTCAGAAGCGCAACGGCAAGTTTTGTCATGTCATATAACCGCGTGGGATCTACTTCCATACGCTCCAGATCCAAAGCTATATCCGGTATATATGTAACACACGACAGTATTGTCCAAAGCGTACCGAACAGCGGCGCCAAAAGGAACAGATAATATTCCGTCAGCCCGCGCAGTTCAAATGCATAACGACACTGCTTTTTATTGACTGCCGCACAAACCGCAAACGCCGCCGCGCACATGCCCAAAGCGACGCACGACAAAATGAATTCCCTCGAACCATACGCAAGCGCGTACGGATCCCCGATAGCAAAAACGACAATTTCGCTTATAAACGTAATTATCTGCGGTATTATGACTGCCGCGCCGAGCATAAGTACGCTTTTTGACAACAACGCCTGTGCCCCGAACACGGACATCACGGCAGCGCAAATAAAAGCTGCTGTAAAAATATATCCACGTGTGTCAAAGATACATCGATATATCAGATCCTCGCCTGCCGTATATTCAGAGAAAACAAACAAATATCTCCCAAAAAATGTGGCGGCAATTATCATCACCAAGCCGGTTATGGAAAATACATCAAAAATTTTGCAGTCCGTTTTCTTTTGGTGCGCCTGCGGTGTTTTTGTGAAAGCCGCGTTTTTTGTTTTAAGTGCAGGCTCCGGCGGCTTACACTCCGGCAGGGGTGCCGAACCTGCAAGAAAACATCCGCAATAAGGGCAGAACCGTATGCCTTCTTTTATCTGCCTGCCGCATTGTTTACAAAGCATCTGCATGCCCCCCGTTTTATACTTCGACCTTGTGACCGCATTTTGTGCAGAAGCACGAGTCGTCTTCAAGCCGCGCGCCGCAGTTTGTGCAGAAAAGTATCGGCGCCTGAGGTTTTTCTTCCTCGGGCTCATATTCCTCTTCGTCCTCGGTAAACGCCATCATGCGGGTCACGGGGATATCCGCAACGGCCGGCTTTTCTGCCTCTTCTTCTTTTATGCAATCTGTTATTTCAACGCACAGGCTCATTGCCGAAAACATCAGTTCATCAAAAAACTGCTCCGCCGGAACCGATTCATCCCGCTCCCGCAGGCTGTCAAAAACAACGCGCCCGAGCTGTTCGTACAGAGAAGAAAGATTCTCGTTCATTTATTTTGCTCCTTTAAAAGCTTTTATTACTATTTTTCACACTGTAAAACGACCACACACGCTTGCCGTTCAGATTTTTCAGGGCAACAATCATCTCGCATGGACTGTCTTTTCCGGTTTCGTCGCCGAAGTCCGTGGTAGTTATTGTCAAACTGACCTTATATTTTCCGTCGCTCAGGCGGGTTTTTGAATTTATTTTCGCCGTCTCGCTGTAGATCTTGCCGGCAGCAGTAAACTCCGCATAAACTCGCCCGTCATAATAATAGATCGACTCGTAATCGCCGTGCGTTATCGTCACATTGAAAACATTCTTTGCGATGTAATCTACATTTTCCGCCGGAAATGAATCATATCCGAAATGCGAATACTTGTTTAAAGGATCCGGAACATAACTATCATCGTACGGGTTTGCCGTTGGTGCTCTGTCGGAAAAATATTTATCATATACTCCAAATAATCCTGCGATTCTATAAAGCACCTCCCTGCCGGCGTCCGCGCTTGTGCAGTCGTGATCTGAAATAAAGGTATCGTTGCTGTTCAGCAGTGATTCAAGTGCCTTGAAATCCTTATCGGTCGCAGTCAGGAATCCCGAAGATGTGCTTGCGGGCTTTTTTGTTTCCGGCTTCTTTGTTGTTTCAACCGGGGCTGTCATTGACGGCTCGTCCGCAGCTTCGCCGCCGTCGGTCAGGGTTTCACGGCTTTCCTCCGAGGGCTGCGTGTTCGCGGATTCGCGCACAGAAACCACGATTGCCGGAACCGCTATCGCCACCGCCGTTACGGAAAAGACAACGGAAAGAATTATAGCTATAAGCTTGCCTATTGTGAGTGTTTTCATTGTGTTTTCCTCAAAGCATATCGTTGCTTATATCTGACAGCTCTTCTCCGTTTTCCACTCTCTCATAGAACTCGCTGAGAAGCTCGCGGAATTCCTCATTCTCCTCATTTTCATAGCCTCTGAAAAATATCTCGGCTATATCATCGTGATTAAATACATACTGCACGTCCGTGCCGATATTTCCCTCGGGATAGGGCACGCCGGCATAATCATACTCAACGCCGTCATTTTCTTCGTCAAGCTGTTTGATTCCGAAAATCATAAGCTTCTTTTCTCCGCCGTTGAGAACAACGACACTTCCGATCGGCAGTAAATCCTTGACATTCATTTGTTATTCCTCCTGTTTATGCAGCTTTTTTGCCCCAGATTACAGAGGCGCCTTTCCTGACTTCTTTCTGACAATTGACGGCTGCGTCTGACATCGCTTTATACTTTTTCTTCTCCTGTTTAACATAAGGGTCGGTGCAGGCATCCACGGCATCCACTATCTTATCGGAAGCCCAATCGGTCAGACCGTCATACTCGCCGCCGGTCAGCGACTCGGTTGCAACATCCAACCCTTTCTTTACAAGGAACGTACATGCGGCTACAGCAATTACGGGTGCCCCGCCAAATGCAGCCACCATTCCCGCGGCGACTGCTATCTTCAGCCCCGCATCCAGCGATACATCCAGCGCAGTTTGCACAAAGGTCTTTTTGACCGCCTTGTCTGCAGAAATCTTTCCGCTCTTATATTTATCATAGTTGGAAAGTCCGTTGCAGATACCGTAAACAAGTACCCCTGCCGCCAACGAGCCCACTTTGAGCTCTTTCCCGGCAACCTTCTTCGCATTTTCTGCCCATCGCGTTGTAAATTTGCTTGCTTTCGAGACCGCACCGAGACCGTTGACATCAAAATAATCCCTGAAGCCCAGAGCATTTTTCCACCAAAAAGTGTTGTAATCCTTCTTGGATGGTTTAAACAACTTATACAGCGACAGTTCTTCGTCCGCTTTTCTGGCGGTCTTAAATGCGCTGAACAGAGTTTCTCCAGATGATATAATGTCTTTAACGCCGAGCGCCCATTTGCCCGCCTGCACATTTTTCACGCCGTCCGCGAAATTTTTTACCGCCCCGTAACCTCCGCCGATAATACCAACCTTTTCGAGGATTCCGAAATCAAGCGAGAGGGCACCGGATTTTTTCTTCTTTGCCACTCCGAATTTTTTGTCGCCGATATTTTTATCAGCTGCGGCATAGAGCCTCGCGGCGTTCCTCAGCGCGGCGGAAAGCTTTTTGGCATCGCCCGCGGATAAATTGATGGTGGCTTTGAAGTTGCGGCCGCTTCTGTTGAATGCAACGGCAAGCTGTCCGCTGATGCTGAGACTTTTTATTGTGCTCCCGGTCTCGTTTGCTATCGCCCTGATTTTTTCTGATATTCTGTCAAAGTCGCTTCCTCTGTCGTTGAGCAAGCCCGTGTTTACGGCTAAATCATCCATTTGAATTCTCCTTCTTGTTTTCTTCTTTCTTATGATACATCAGCAGCCGGGAGAAAAACGGCGCAGCTGACGAAATGCCACTTTGCGGGAACGAAGTGCATGCGGCAGGCGGCACGGCGCATGAATTGCGCCGTGCGCCTTGGGAAACTGTGAGTAAGGTCAGCGTTTCTGATAACGATACATCGGTACCTCTTTGTAATCGTAATAAGATGAGGGGAGATTCTCGGTTGCATTAGAGTAACCGGAAAGCTTATTGTAGCAGTAAGTGTCTACATAGTTCGGCTTTCTGCTTCTTGTACGGTTACAGTCCTGCTTGCTTTCGTTAATAATGTAATATTCAGCCACGCCATATCTGCTGCATTTTTTCTTACCCATTGTTTTCCAATAAGATACATCCTTGTCTTGACTTTTAGCATCTTTTGAAAAAGCACTCTCGGAAAATATTCTGCACGGCTCTTCGCTGTTGCAATATGATAAATATCCCCTCTTCGGGCACCAATAAATTTTGCCGTTTTCAGGATTTTTTCCGCAATAATGCTCAGCTACATACAGCTTTTTATTCTCAACCTCTTTAGTGCTCGTTGAACTTCCACCGTATCCTATCTGCCACGCACTCCATTCACCGTAATTTTTATATCCGTTTAGCTTGCTCTCTGAACCTTTTGTGGTATCTATCACATACCCGCTCGGCTGCTTTCCCTTTTCGTAGTAACCGCTTGATTCAACGGTTCTGTATTGATACCATGTATCTCTTTGCTCACAATGGTATTCATTGGAATTTTTAACATACGACGGAAGCTCATCGTATGTCATAAGGGATGACCATTCGTTTTCCTTTCCGTATGCCGTCAGGGTAACATTGCTTGAAGGCATAGTGAAAGTGTAGCTCGAACTGCTGCTGCCGGAAACGGCGGAATTATTGGATTCCCACCTGGAGAACGAATAGAAATCGCTTGCGGTTGCCGATACGGTGACCCGTTCGCCGGCGGTATATGAACTCTGACCGCTGACTTGGCTGATGCCGCTGCCGTGATTTACTGTAAGCGTATATTTCGGCAGTTCGGTTCTGGTAACATTAACAGTACAATATGCATAATATGTTCTGCCGTTATATTCAAGCTCGGCGTTTATACCTGTCGTTCCCGCGCTGACGCCGTAAATCGTGCCGTTTGAAACGGTCGCGATACTCTCGTCGTCCGACGACCAGGATACGCTCTGACCCGAGGGAACCGTCGTTGCGCTGATGCGTCCCGAACCGTTATCGGAAACAGTGAGACTGTTCTTGCTGAGCCTTATTGACGGTTCTTTTATCGTCACTATGAAGCTCGCCGTGTACTTTTCTCCGTCCTCGTAATACGAAACATTGACAGTGCAGCTGCCCGAATAATCCGAATCGAAGCTGCTCGTGTCTATGTCGCAGGAATTGGTTACATCATTCTTCGTGCCGTCGCTGTACTGCGCCTCGACCCTGAGTCCGCTGCTGTCGAAGCTGTCGCCGACATAATAAGTCGTCTTGTTCGGCTTTGAAGCCACCTTTATTCTGTTAAGCGTCGGGGCTGCGGGCTCAACATATTCTTCGCCCGTGCTGACAAAAATCGTCACATAGTCATTCTGGCTTATCGAAGTTCCCGCGCCGGGATCCTGCCTGATAACATAGCCCTTGCCGACCGTGGAGCTTGACTCATAGCAAACATCAGGCACAAGACCTGCCGAAGTTATCGCAGAACACGCCTCGGACTCTTCCATTCCGCTGACATTGGGAACGCTTGCCGTATACCCGGTGCTTACATATATCGTGACGATTGAACCCGCATTTACGGAGGTTCCCGCCTCGGGATCCTGCCTGATAACACAGCCGGCTGCAACGTCGCGGCTCTCCTCATAGCAGACATCCGCATTGAGGTTCTTTGCGCCGAGCATATTCACTGCCTCCTGCTCTTCACGATACTGAACATCGGGAGTATAGATAGTCTCAACGCCGAGGCTGATAACAACATTTATAGTTGAGCCTGCATGCACCTGGCTGCCTGACGCCGGATCCTGAGAGATTATCTGATCCTTTGAATATTGACTGCTGAAAACGGTATCGACAATTTTGATATAGAGATCCTGATCCGAAGCTTCTTTCTGCGCCGCGCTGAAAGACTTGCCGGTGATATTCGGAACGGTGATTGTCTTGCTTTCGTCTATACCCTTTTTGCCCTTACTGACCGTCAGAACAACCTTCGAGCCTTTTTCGAGCTTTGTGCCGGCGGCGGGATCCTGTCCGATAATCGCGCCCGGTGCCACAAGATCGTCATATTTCTCTTTGAATTCAACCTCGAAGCCGAGATTTTCAAGCTCGCTCTTCGCAAGCTCCTTGGAATAGTTCAGAACATCGACCACATATTCCTCGCCGTTGCCCGCGCTGATAACAACTTCAACGATGGTTCCCTTTGAAACCGTGTTCGCCGCGCCGGGATTCTGCGAGAGAATCGTGTTGTTTTTGAACTTCTGGCTCTCTATCTTTCCGCCGATTATCGTGCGGTTGTTCTCGTTGCCGAGATCTGCCTTTTCAAGCTTTTTGTCCGCCTTTTCGCGCGTCATACCCAGAACATTGGGAACTCGCGTCTGTCCGTCGGGCAGATTATAGCTGCCGAGAAGTCCGGATTTCGGGCCTATCACTCCGACTGCAAGCAGCACGCAGAGCGTGATCACCGCCGTAAGCGCCGCCGGAACTCCTATCTTCGCCCAGAGCGGCCATGTCAGCAGGTCTATCTTCTTTATCGTGCCCTTGCGGCGTTTGACCGGCTCTTCCGAAAGCAGTTCGCCGGCGAGAGTAACCATGTTTTCGGTTCTGTCCTCGATGCGAACATTCATCGCGTTGTAGATAGCCGCCTCCTGGTTCGGGGTGATATCCTGCGTGAACTTTGTTATCGGCTGAAGAATATCCTTGTGCTTCTTCTCGTAGCTCGCCCTGCGTTCAAGCGCATCCGGCGGAGTGACGCCGGTTATCATCTTATACAGCACGGCACCGACAGAATAAACATCGGTATGCGGACCCTGATCGCCGCGGCTGCGGTACTGCTCCTCCGCCGAATAGCCGGGCTTGATTATAACGGTAAGGCTGCGGCTATGGGTAGTGGTCGCAAAACGCGCCGCACCGAAGTCGATGAGTTTGACCTTGCCGTCCTTTGTCAGGAATATATTATCCGGGCTTATGTCGCGGTGCAGTATGCCCGCCTCATGAACATGATTGAGCGACTCTATGACGGGCATCATTATCTGAATAGCCTCGTCCGCAGGGATAGTCTTTTCCCTTTCGAGTCTCTGCGCAAGAGTCTCGCCGTCAAGATATTCCATAACGATATATGCGGTTCCGTTTGCCTTGAAACTGTCGAATATCTTAACGATACCGCTCTCGTTCTGAAACTTCGCAAGGCGCTTCGCCTCGTCGATGAACTTTGCCATTCCGTCATTAAACTGACGTTCTTTTTCGCCGGTGAAAATAGTTATACGCGTCTGCCCCTCGGCGCGGGTGGAAAATTCACTCGGGAGATACTCCTTTATTGCCACCTTTATGCGCAGAATAGGATCCCACGCGATATATGTAACGCCGAAGCCGCCGTAACCTATAACCCTGCCTATCTCATATCGCCCGTTGAGTACCGAGCCCGGCGGCATATGCAGGGGGCTTTCCGGCTTTCCGTTCGCCGGATATCCGCAGTGGGGGCAGAGATCCCATTTTTTGTCGTAGAGCTCCATGCACCCCATACAGCGGCGTTTGTCCGAATTGTCCGAGCCGCGTCTGTGCCCGTCATCACCCGGGAACATTGCGACTGTCTTATCGTTGCTCATAAAAAACACCACCTAAAAAACTTTCTTTTATAATATACTTTTAATTTCAAGAAATTGCATAAACTGACACACAGCCAAAATTATCGGATAAACTGCATCAGCCGTAGAGATAATAGTCGCCTCTGTTATCGTAGATATACGGCATATTATATCCTTTGTCCTCGCTGGTCAGATCTTTGAGGGCGTTTTTGTCTATCGGTAAACCGAGTCCGTTCCTGCCATTGAAAAGTGTGTTCTGACCCCTGCTTGCAAGCATAAATTTAAGCAGCATTTTTGCCGCGGCATTTTCCGCCTCATTTTCAGAATTTCTTACGCTCCATTCAATGGCAACGGTTGTGGGAATCATATCCGGCGCCACGGCTATACCGGTAACCAGGTCATTCGCATTTTCTGCGGCCTGTTGAATCGCCGTATATTCCGATGTATCGGTCAAATAGTAGAACATCTGATCCGGGGAGATCGAACTGATGAGCCGCTCTTTACCGCCGAACTCCACACGTCCGAGGTTTTCCTCGCCGAACATCTGTATGAACTGCTCTTTTATATTGCTGTTGACTAATATCGTCTTCCCGCTGCCGACCGCAAGCAGATCGTCGATAGTTTTAACGGAATCCACGTGATCTCCGTTATCGTTCGTCAGAAGAATCGGAACATTGAAGCTTACCGGCATACGATTCTTACCCGGGAAATAGTCATCGTAATCCTTGAGGAACAGGCAATCGTTTTCAATGCTCTTGACAAAATATTTAGTTATCACCGAAAGTTCGCTGCCCTCTCTGAGAATCGAGTCCAGTTCACAAACCTGTCCGGCGAACATCTCTTCGTCAAGTCCCGTGCTCATGAACAGATTAGGTGCATTCCCGTTCTCAAATGCATTCTGAAGCTTATCACGGTATTCGTTTGCGTCCACGCCGACAAAATTTACAGTGACATCATTATTCTCTTCGCAAAACTGATTTTTGAGCTCATCATATGCCTGCGCCGTATCCCCGCCCTTGATATACCATACGGTTATCTCGGCAGGTTCGAGATTGACGGAGCTGTTTCTGACATATAGGTCATACGAAAATGCACCCGTTATCAACGCGATTATAACCGCCGCTATAGAAATGCCTATCAGGCGTTTTCTTTTTTTGCGCTTCTTGTAGACCCCGGGAGTGACAACCTTTATTTCGCCGACAAGCGCTTTTTCGAACTCGCCGACATCGGAAAACCGCAGGTGCGGATCGATTGCCATAGCACGCATAACAGCATTCGAAATGTTTTCCGGGATAGTCGGGTCAAGCGCTATCGGGTCTTTGACGATATCTTTTATTTTTCTGTTTGTTGATTCGTCGGGACGCTCGCCGGTTATCATATAGTACATTGTCGCGCCGAGTGCATATATATCGGTCCACGATCCCTGTTTTCCGGTTTTGTCGTACTGTTCTGCCGGAGAAAATCCGGGTTTCAGAATAATAGTCAGATTTTCCGTATTTTCAACCGTGAATCTCGCTGCACCGAAGTCGATAAGCTTTATCTCGCCTCCGCTGCACAGAAAAATATTGTCCGGGCTTATGTCGCGGTGAATTATGTTGTGTTTGTGCGTCTCTTTAAGAGCATTGATGATGCTGAGAACTATTTTTACGCTTCTTTCAACATCTATCTTCTCGCCATTTTCCCGCATGTAATCGCTGAGAGTGCACCCGTCAAGATATTCCATAACGATATAGGCGGTGTTGTTCTCTTCAACATAGCCATACACATTGACAATATTGGGGTGCGAATTGAACTGCGCCATATTTCGGGCTTCATCGATAAAGCGTTCAAGACCCATATCAAATTCGCGTCTGCTTCTGTCGGAGAGAAAAATCAGTTTACTGGAATCAGGTGTTCTGTTGACCGTGCCGACCGGATAGTATTCTTTTATTGCGACCACCGTATCAAGCTGGGTATCCCATGCCTTATAGGTTATACCAAAGCCGCCGAAGCCGATAACATTTCCCAGTCTGTATCTGTCGCCTATTATCGTACCCGGCGCAAGATGATATGCCTCTCTCGCCGGTGCGCCCTGATAGTATCCGCAGTAAGGACAAAGATCATATTTTTCATCATATTTTTTAAAACAACCGTTACAAAGCTTTTCCATATCTGTTTTTCTCCCCGGTTATTTTATGTACTGATCCCAGCTGAAATCTGCGGAACAAAGCGGCTTAAAAAGGAACTCACATCCGCCTACCGTGAGCTTATCACCCTCCGCGAAGGGTTTGAAGCCCATAAGCAGTTCACCGTTCACATAGGTGAGCCCGCTGCTCTCGCCCGATTGAACAAGAAATTCACGCTTGTTCGGCTCATAGACCACCGCCGCATGGCGATCGCGTGAAACGCGGCCGTCTTTGGCAAGCACAATATCCATATTTCCGGCGCGACCTATATTGTTGCGTCCGGATTTCAGATTGAAGCTTTCGCCGAGATAGTCGCCCTTTATGCAGACAAGCCAGCCGACAACCGGCTCGCTGTCGCTTGGAAGGTTATAAAACGCGACGGTTTTCGGCATTGAGTCGGCACTCTGAATGGCGCTTTTAAGCGGGCTTTGTGCCGAAGCGGGCGCAGCAGGAGCCGCAGGCTGAGCTTTCGGCTGTTCCGTGGGTGCGCTCTCTGCCGCTTTTTCCTGCGGGGCAGTGTGGGAGAAGATATTATGCCCGGATTCCTGTGCAATCGGGCTGTGTGACTCCTGCCGCGCCTCATTATTAGCAATTGCTTTTTCTTTTTTTCTCGGTTTAAAAGAAAATCCTGCTTTTTCCTTGTGCTCCACTGCCAGAGCCGCAGGCGTTTCGTGCTCTGCCTCCTCCACACCGCCGGAGCAGTGAGGGCAGGAAGAGTACTTATCCTCGTCGTAGAAGAACTTACATTTACTGCATCTTACCGGTTTCATTTTTATCCTCCATTGTTATTAATACAAAAGAAACATTGTCGCTTCCCTTTATCTCTGCTTTTCTTTCCGCCTCTGCAATCAGCGCGTCGGCGGCGTCCTCCGCTGTTTCTCTGTGACCGACTATATCGTATATTTCACGATCATCGAGCAATCTGTACAGCCCGTCGCTGGTCAGCAGAAGCTTGTCGCCGGCACATAACGCAAAAGGATTGCGGTTTATATCCATCATCTCTATGCCGCCCATACCTATATAGCTCATGAGTGCCTCACCGTGTTTTTCCCGTGATGCGATTTCTTCCGGAGTAGCCGTCCCCAGACGCTGTTTCTCTTCAACATACAGCGAAAAATTGTGATCCCTTGTCGCAGCGGCAATCTCGTCCGCCCGGATTATATAGAGCCTGGAATCGCCGACCGAGAGCCAGTAAAGCTCTCCCCCGTTCACATACGCTGCGACTACCGTCGTTCCCGGATTCACTCCGTCATTGTGTTCGTCTTTTATTCTGCATACACTTTCATCCATAACATCGACACAATGAAGGAACCAATCCGGAACGCTCGCGTTTTCCGGTCGCATCGGAAAAAGATCCGCAAGGCAGCGCACGGCCGTGCTGCTTGCCAGAGCGCCGTTGGTCATTCCGCCCATTCCATCGCATACTATGCCGAGAAGTCCATCAGGAAATACTGCCACCCATGCGCAGTCCTGCTGTTCCTCGCGTGTACCGATAATACATCTTACTGCAAAATCAAAATCCAGTTCATTGACCATTATATATTTTCCTTATGCAAAAACTGCTATTGCCGAAAAATTGTCCATATCGCGACCGGCACCCGCAATCTTTACCTGCTCCGTCATGCCGTCAAGCCATTCCTTCGGATTTTTGCTGTGCCTCAGTGTCCTCGTCATCGCTTTTTCATCGATAAGCTCCCAGAAACCGTCCGTACATAAAAGGAAAGCCTGCTTTTTCCTGAGCTGCTGACGATCTGAAATCACAAATTGTTCATCGGCCCACTTTATTCCCATAACACGCAGAAGTTTGTTTCTGTCGGCATGAAAACGAATTTCTTTCTCTTTTATATCGCCTGCCAAGGCAAGCATCTGCGGAACGCTGTGGTCGAGGGTTCTCGTTTTGAGTCTGCCGCCGCCGAACATATATAGCCTTGAATCGCCTACATATCCCCACCGCGCTGAACCTTCGGACACAACGAGTATCACCGCAGTCGTTTTCATCTCAAACACTGCTTTGCGCGCTTCTTGCTCGCTAAGTAGCATCTGCTGCGCGCTGAAAAGTGCTCTTTCAAGAAAATCCTGCTCACCGCCGAATTTATCGAAGCATTCTATAAGATGGTCGGCAACGACCTGAGAAGCTTCTTCACCGCGACCGTGCCCACCGAGCCCATCGCATACCACAAAGCAGAATCTGCCGTTTTTTTCCGCTGTTCTTACGCAGTCTTCGTTTATTTCCCTGTTTCCTGTATCAGATACTGTGCTGTATTCAACCATATTAATTAAATCCCGAAACTTTCTTTTCTCTGTAAACACATCAAAGCCCTGCAAAACTTTTGCAAGACTTTGATTTTAATTTTATTGTCTCAGACAATAACATCTCCGCTGAGATTCTGGATTATATCGAGGTTCTCGTTCTCGGTTGATGTAAACTTGTTTGCCATGGTCTGAAGATCATTCGAATGTTCTTTGACCATCTTTACAAGCATCTGAATATCGTCATTGAGCTGGTTGAACTTTGCGGAATAAGCCGAAGCCGCGTCGCCCTGCCAGATGCTCGAGAGGCCGGTTACGATTTCGGTCATCTGCTGAGTGAGGGTAGATATTGTATCTCCGTTGCTCGAAAATTCCTGTGAAGTAGAAATGAGTTTCTCCGGTGTTACTTTAAGAATGCCTTCCATTATATTTTCCTCCTGGATGTAATTATTTTAGTGTTTCAATCAACCTTTGTAGGTTCTGGTTGTGCCGACTTCAACATTTGCTTTTTCGGCATTGTCATAGTTGGCAGCTATCTGATTGAGTGCATTGACATACTGAGAGATAGCGTTATAGAAGTTGTGCATCTGTACCTTGTCGCTGTTGAACGCATTGTGGAACGCTTCCTTTGAGTCGCCCTCCCACATTGCGACAAGCGCGCTTTCGGTGCTCTCAAGCTGATCTACCTGGGTCTTGAACTTTGCGTTGATGCTTCCGAGCTCTTCTGCCTTGCTTCTGAGCTGCGATGATGTTGTAATAATTTCTGTCATGATGATTTCCTCCGTTTTTATTGTGATTTATTTTCTGCCTTTCGGCAAGTTATAAAGCTTATGCTGTGCGGTCAGGGTTACCAACTTCCGCCGCCGCTGCCGCCACCAAAACCGCCTCCACCGAAGGTGCTCCCCGCGCTTCTCTTTCGGCTCTCGATAAGATCGATAGCCGCCCGCTCAGTGTCGTATATTTTCTTTGCGACCGTCCTTATCGATTTTGCGCTTCGTTCCATGAGCTTTGCCGTTTCAAGCAGTTCCTCTTTCAACGCTTCACCCTTGTCGCGAAAAGCCTTTGCGCTGTCGCCCTTCCACTCGTTCGAAAGCATATCCAGTGATTTTTCGAGATCGTTTTTGGCTATCGCACGAAGCTGATCGGCGAGATCCTCTAACTTTGCGGCCTTGTTTTTTGAGTTATTATAGTTGATTCTTATTTCACTGTAAGTCGCCATAATCTTCGCCTCACTCAATCACATTGCCGAGCAAAGTTTCCGTCACTTCGCTGACATTTATTTTTTCGGTCTTTGTATATTCGGCGCCGATAAGATCCAACGCCTTTGCATGCTCGGACATAGCCGAAAGCATCGCATTCACTTTTTTCTCGCTGCCCTTATATTCTCTGCGGTACTTGTCTGCGGCATCGCTTTCCCAGTAGTTAGCGGTAGATGATATTTTTGAGTCTATCTCTTCAAATATCCCGCGCACCGCGCTGACCTGGCGATAAAGCTCCGCCGCGCATGCCTGAACCTCTTCCGGAGTAACCCGCAGAGTATAGGCGCCTATTGATTCTTTTGCCATCCCTGAATTCCTCCGTTTTAAATATTCAGACGTCTTATGCCGTCTGCAATCTCATCCTCACAGCGCTCATATTCCCGCGCTGCCTTTTTCATATTCGCAGCAAGCGAAGATACCGTTTTACATATTCCGGCAAACGTCTCGTAATCCGCGTTGAATGAATTTGTAAATCCCTCATTCGCCGGACCTTCCCACTTGCTGTCAAGCTCGCGCACCTGGGTGTACATCGTTTTAAGCTTTTTCTCGGCGTCTTTGACCAGCCCGGATATTGAATTCGCCTCTGATGCAAGCATCTTGCTGTTTACTTTTATTTTCATTTCTCATCGTCTCCCTTGTCGGCTTTTCCGAAGGTCTTACGGATTGAAGCCATCCATATCGGTCGGTTTTCGCCGATTACTACCGCTCTTATTCGGCGGGCCTCTCTGAGCTTTTCAAGAAGCACTGTATTCTTTCCGGCAAACTCAGCCATGTCGACCGTTCCGGTTTCACGTTCCCTCAGAATTTTTGCTTCGGCGTGAATTGTTTCTGCTGTCGGTGGTGCTTTCATTGTTTCGGCATCTGCGATCTCCCGCTCCGTGCGTGCATATCTGCCCGATATTCTGCCGAGCAGATCAGAAAGAAGATTCGCTTTGCGCGCATCCGTTTCCAAATTTTCTGCGATGTGTCTGAGATGTATTTTTATCAGCTCCATACCGCCGCCGTCATCAAGCCCGCCAGCCAGTCTGCCGAGCTCATCGCTTATTTGCGCTATCTGTACACTTTGTCTGTTTATGGAAGAAGATTCTTCTTCGAGCCCCGAAGTATTTACGACCATTGCCTTCCCCCCTTCGCTGACTGAATCATAGCACAACCCCCGCCGAAAAAAATCAAAATGCGACGAATTGCATTTTTTGACGGATGAACGGTCACCTTTACACCAAAATCAAGCGGCTGCCGTTCCTTATCCCGTTTGCCCTGAGGCTTTCTTCCGAGTTCAAAAGAAGACGCCTGTCCTCATCAAAAAGGTTCAGATTCGCCATATCGTCATTGCGCGAAACGGCATATCCCTCTTTTTCAGCAATTATTCCGATAACCTCATCAATAACCTGAGCCGCACTTATGTTTTCTTCCAGGTAAAAGTCATATGTTTTTTCAAATAACGGCATCGATATATCAACCAATATCACAAAAATCCCCGCCTTTCCGACACTCCGATATTACTTCCAGCAGCTCTTTTCTGCCAAAACTTTTGACGCAAACTCCGCTTTCCGAAGAACACTGCATCGTCGGATAAGGAAATATATCGGCAACTTCAACTGTCATAATTCTCTCTCCGCCGGCATTGTTTGCAATTTCAAGACGTCCGACGGTATACTCCCCGTCAAAAATCTGTTCTTGTTCGAAAAAGCCGCTGTCTGCCTCGATGCAGGATTCACTTTCAATACCGAAGCGCGCGGACACAAGGCTGAACCACTCGCCGTAGTCTGCCCTGCGTATTCTGAACTGCCCCGGGCGGGTCTGCGCCGCCTCAAAGCAGATCACGTAATCCGCCCCGAGATAAGAGAAAAGCGGCGGAATTTCTCCCGGGACGGTATCTGCATTTACAAAAATCTCTGCCTGTGTTATTCCATCAACAAACGAGGCATACGGCTCGGTAAGCAAAAAGCGCTCTTTGTCTGTTTCCAATATACCCTCTCTGACAAGCTCGTCCATCTTGGAAACCAGTATCTTCCCACTCATTTCTTCTTCGCCGTAAATGGCGGGAAAGACGAGCTTTTGGTCGTTATTCTTATATATAAGCACAAGCATTTCCAACCCGTCACAGCTTATATAATAATTCCCGTTAATCTTTGAGCGCCCCCTTCAATGCGGAGTCCAGGTTGTTCTTATATCCCCGGGAAAGGGGAACCAGCATATCATTTTTAAGAAAAATCAACTTCTGAGCATACGAGACAGTTCTGATCTTTTTCTTGTTCACTATAAATCCCCTGTGGCATCGCACAAACTGCTCCGGCAAACTATCGGCAAGTGTATCGAGGGTGGCATAGAATCCGATCTCGCTGTTTCTGGTATTCAAGAAAATCTTTTTTTCACGGGCTTCGAAATAATAAATGTCGCCGTAAGCAAAGAATTGTTTCTCTCCGCGAATTTCTATACAAAAGCACTCCCCATCGCCGCCGTCGGCAGATTCCATTTGCCGTTCAAAAGAGTCGAGCAATTCCCTAAACGCATTAAATGCGCTTTTTGCGCTGAGCGGTTTGAGCAAGAGCGAATTTGCCACTATTCCCGGTCTCAGGTACTCGGTCGGCGCTATGCTCTGATCCGCAATCAGCATCAGCATAGTCTTAGGGCACTCCCTGCGCAGCTGTTCCGCAGCCGCGAGGGCGCCGTTCTGCGTAATATCAAGGCAGCTGATGTTCAGCGGATTTTGAGAGCCAATATTTTCTATATATTTTTCAAGTACCAGGTAAGAGTGTATGTCCCAGTTTTCGTCACCGCTCTGTGCGGCGCAATGGCGCAGTTCGTTTTCAAGAATGCACAGCTCGGTCTTGCTGCGGCTGAAGTTCACTGCCCGATTCATATTCAAACTCCTTTTGAAGACGGCAAAACTATCTTCGTCGCTCCGTCCGCGTCAAATGCCACGCCGATTCCGGGCTTGTATGTCTTTGTCTGTTCAATATACGGCACGGATGAGCAATCAAATATCTTCTGGTTCGCGAGTGCGCCGCCGAGATGCACACCCGTTCTGTATCCTGTAACTATGCCGTAGAGCTTTCTGCTGAGCATATTTATTGTTTCGTCCGTGTTGATATCAAAAACAAAATAAATATTATGCAGCCTTCCCTTTTCGAGAATGTTTTCAAAAAACGGAGCCATCACACCCGTCTTTTCTCCGGTTTTATAAACAATATCGAGAAAGCCAGAAAAATCGGAAACAAATATCCATTTTCTCCGTTCGGAACGCATTTTCTGATATATTTCTGCGTTTTCCGCGCCGGCGTCGAGCATCTCTCTCTTTTTTCTGTTGCGGCTTTTGAACACCTCTGCAAGCTCTTTTGCAAAGTCAAACAGTTCCTCTCTTGAAGAGATGTAAGCACTGTTGAGCTTGGCGGCAAAATGCCTGAGCTGACTGTCAGAGGAGTCTATAATGCAGACATCTGAGCCTGATGCTGTGGCTGCAGCCGCAATGACCTTCAGGGTTTCCGTCCGTCCGCTGCGGCTTTTTCCGCTTATCGCATAGCAGAAAGTCTCGGGCAAATCAATGCTATAAAGAGATGCGGTTCTCTGATCGTAGGCAAAGGGAAGAAGATTTCCCGTTTCAATCGCCTCTTTAAACTGCGGATTTTCGCTGAGCGATGACCACGTGGGTTTCTCGGGTATCTCCGGAACAGGAACAGCCCCGGCTCCGCTGAAATGAGAGTTCATATCCGCACATGCACTCTTTATCTTTTCGCTGCGCTCATAATCGTCATCCGCCTCCATGCACACCGCCGTCTGAAACTCCAATATGGTTCCGTCGGCTGTCACAAGGCCTCTGCCCTTATGTCCGGATTCAGGGAGAATATCTATATGCGTTGTTCTGAGCAGATCAATATATCTGAGCTTGTCACCCATATCGAGGGTTATCACATTTCGTATATTATCCGCTATTTTATTCTGGATCTCGCTCGATCCGAATCCGCCTGCGGCAATAACGAGAAATATCCCGAACGCCGCCCCGTCGCGGGAAAGTTCCCAGATTATATTCTCATACTTGTTGTCCGTCTTTTCTCTGAATGACGAATAGTTATCTATCACCGCCACGATTGCCGGCATAACATAGCCATGGGCGCGGATATACTGGCCAAAGCTTCCGCCCCGAATTATTTTTTTTCTGGTCTTGAGTATATCGGAGATCATATAGAAAAACTTCTCCGTCTTGTCGATATCATTTTCATACATGATTCCGCCGATATGTAGATCATCCTCGAACGCTTGAAGCATATGGTTGCTGTAATCTATGGCATACACATTCAGCTGAGCCGGCGTATACATATTTATAAGCGACCAGATAAGCGTTTGCAGGAATGTACTCTTTCCGCTGGTCGCGTTTCCGCACACCGCAAGATGCCCATCCTTTGCAAAATCGACATACAACGGGATCTGCGTCTGATTTACCGGATCGTCACACAGGCCGACAGGGGTGGACAAAGACCACGAATCGTGCTCAGGCCACTTCCCCGCGCAATAGGCATGCTGGCTGAATTCGGGAAGCTCGGATATAATAAATCTCTCCGGCAGAGGCGGCATCCAAAGGCGCAGATTGCGCTTGTATCCGTATTTCTCCGCCAGCACATGCATATAATCGACCAGCGCATCAAGCTGGGTTTTTTCTTTCATCTCCGGCAGCGCGGTTTTTGTATATTCCGATTTCGATGCAATTGCTTCTATGTTGTCCGTACCGAATTCCGCCGTCAGCACTATAAAGTTTTCAAGTGCTCTTGTATTATGCTGACTTGCGATATAATCAATGCCCATCTGCGAGAGTATATCATATATGCGGCCCTCAAGGGTTTTCATGCAGTCGTAATTGCCGACTGCGTCCTCAACGGACAGTCCGGTATCCTGCTCTGCGGCAAGGACACAGCTTGCAAATACGCCGAGCCATTCTCGCCTTGCCTCATCCTTTCGTCTTGCAAGAGCCTTGTTTCCGACGATTGCTGTTTTTCCGGTCATCGAAACCAATATCGCGGGTGAGGTCTGCACACCGATCATCTCTTCGTTATATGCGGCTCCGCTCCAGCCCGACTGAAACAGCTCAAAAATTTCATCGTTGCCGACCTGGAGATAGCACTTACCGGCTTGAGACAGATATGCAGCATCCGGTTTGCCGAGCATTTCGGTGCTGTCCTGTCTATCCTGCACACGCAGGCAGAGCTTGAACTTTGAGTTGCTTCGGATGTTGTCATCAACTGTTCCGCCGGGTTTCTGCGTTGCGAGAATGAGGTGCACGCCGAGGCTTCGTCCAACCTGAGCGACACTTATAAGCTCGCTCATGAACTCCGGCTCCTCGCGCTTGAGTTCCGCGAACTCGTCGATTATTATAAACAGATGCGGCATCGGAACAGATGCCTCGTTGTTCTTAAGCAGTCTTGTATAGGCGTTGATGTTGTTGACACCGTATTCGCCGAAAACGCGCTGACGGCGCAGGTTCTCACTCTTTATCGATATCATTGCCCTGCGTATCTGGTTGCCGGAAAGGTTCGATATCTGCCCGAGCATATGCGGCAGATTGCTGAAAAGATTTGCCATTCCACCGCCTTTGAAGTCGATTATAAGAAATCCTATATCATCCGGGCTGTAACTGACGGCAAGAGATAGGATATATGTCTGAAGCGTTTCGCTCTTTCCCGAGCCTGTAGTTCCCGCCACCAGTCCGTGCGGACCGTGGTACTTTTCATGAACATCAAGATAACATCCGATTCCGCCGGCCTTCTGTCCGATAAGGGCACGCATGTTTTCATATGTTCTGTTTTTCTTCCAGTTTTCAATTATCGGAATATCCTTTATTGACTCGACATGGTACATATCGAGGAAAGACAGGCTGTTCGGGATATCTCCGCCTGTTGATATTTCCGCAACCTGTATATCCGAGAGCTTGCGCGCAAAAGCTTCCGCCTGTGCCGGGGACACGCTGTCGTGCATAAGATTGTTTCCGAGCCCAGAAAGTGTTTGCGGAGTATATACGCCCGTAAGCTCGCCATCGTTATAGATTATACATTCACAGTTGTTCGGCAAATTTTCATAGCTGTCGGTGAGCAGCACAGTGGTTATTCCTATATCATCTGCGTTATCAAATATATATTTGGATATGGGCTCGCCCTCAAGTACAGAGATATCTTCAAGAAACAGAACATAGTGCGGCAGGGGTGAACCGTTCTTTGAAGACCCGCTCTGAATCGAATCCTCCCGCATTCTGAAAACTTTGGCAAGCTCGAAGAACACATCGCTCGCCTCGTCCTTGCTGCATGCGCAAAACCTGCTTTTCCTGTTCTCGGACCAGCAGTGCGGAAGCCACTTGGCAAACGACATCTGCTTGTTAAAACTGTTTTCGGAAAATATATAGCAAAGCTTTACATCGGTGTAGCAATTGGCCGCCGCTACCTGAACCGAAAGATTTCTGACAACTTCGTATGCGCCGAGCTTATCTCTGCCGCCGACAACTCCGATTATGCTGTTCTTCATGAGATCAACGCATATCGGAACATTTTTCAGATTGCAATAGGTATCATGTATGAGCTGCGGCTTCTCGGCAAGAGTATCTTTTATGAGGCTGAATTTCTCTTTTGGAATGCATATTTCCGCCTGAAACGGAAGTTCGCCGAGACCAACGCGATGCGAAAGAAAATCTGCGTGCGACAGATTGCGGTTCCAGAGCTTTGAACTTTCCGGAGCCTTTTCGGCGCACTCCGCCGAACTCGGATATCTCGAGAGCAATGCGTCTGTATTATGTTCATAGGCGGACTTCACTTTTTCCGCCATCATCATAAGATAGTCGCTGTATGATTCAAATCTCCGGCTTTCGTCTTCGATGTTTCTTTTTCTTTCAAAACGTATATTCATCAGCGCCCAGAACACTCCGAGAACCGCCGATGCAATGGCGGTTATGACGCCCGTCATCATAAAGCTGCCGGAATTTCCGCCCGAGCTTTTTGATGCATATATCATGAGAACACAGCTGAGTATCATCGGAATCGCCATGGTGAATGCGGGACCAATGGTCATGAACAGCGGACGCTTGTTTTCGCGCACGGGGGCAGGCGGTGCCTCTATTTCTATTTTTTCGGTCACAAGATCGTCAAATATTCTCGGAGCGCGATTGAAAAATGCATGATATTTTTCGTCTTTTTTTATGGTCGGCATGTCGCTTGAATCCGTATTCAGCGGAACAAGCCTTCCTGAAACGGATATTTCTCCGTATCCGTTCACCGCTATCATGTCGCCGAGGAAAACTATTTTTATTCCGATAATATTGATGAACGACCCGTAACTGAGACTCTCTTTGTAATTGACCCTGACGGAATTTATAAAGACACCGTTCTTGCTCATGTTTTCAACATACCATCCATCCGACAGCAGAAACAGTCTTGCATGGTGTCTCGAAAGGAACTTAGAGCCCGTGCAGACGATATCATTATCCTCCGCAGAGCCTATTGTTATCTGGTTTACACCGGAAGGTATCGCAAACTTTCTGGTGTATATATAATTCTCTTCGGTATATGCAGCGGAAATATGTATGTTTGTCCCGTCCGAACAGCATATGTTTGTTTCCGTTCCGTCTGTCAGAGCTATTCCGGAATCTTTTTCTCCGTCAAGCGTATAACCGTCTCCGGGCAGTATGCGCCAGTTCTGTTCGATTATGTCGAATCTGACCTCGACATCCCCGGACATTCCGAATATGCGGCTCTCGAAAACTATTCTGTAGTTCGTGTTGTCGATGTTCGGAAGTACATATTCTTTAAACGCATTTTTTGTATATGTAGAAAGTATTATACTCATTTGTTTTCCCCTCAGTCAGCCACATCAGTAAATGCCTTTTCCCTCGTTGTAAAGGGTAAATACCATTTCCGTATCTCCGAAGAAGATCTTGTCCCCCGTGAACAAATTTATCTCCATGCCGTGAACCAGATTGACTTTATGCACGATATCGCGCCCGTGCTTCTTGCCGTAGAAAAATACGGTCTCGCTGTTTTGCCCCGCGCCGATAATCATCGGCGTATTTCTCTTGACCTCGACGCGTACCTGCCGCTTGTCAGCCTTGGCATCATAGACGCATAAACGGTTAAGACTGAATTCGCGTCCGATAGTCAGTGGGGCATCAAGAGTGAAGAAATGCTCCCGCGAATCGATTGGGCTCGTCTCGTTTATACGCACCATCCAATGGTTGCCTATGTCATCGCCGCTGTAGTTGTTCAAAGCCCTTGCTATTGCCTCGTCGCGGACTATCTTGCGCAGGTTATCTTTGAAGTAATCCTCCGTTTTCTTTCTCTTTGTGAGAATGACAACAAAAAATATAAAAACCGCTATCAAAACCGCCACTGCGGATATAATTATCCACACATAGTTTCCTTCCATTTTTTTACAGTCCCCCGACTTATTTAAGCTTTCTTGCTGCGGACGCTTGCAGAAAAATTCTATATTATATGTATTCAGACACATAATAGCAGAAAAAATTTCTTTGTCCATAGAATCGGTACGAAATGCATTAAAAACGGTATGAACATGCACTTTTTGACTTTCTTTTTAACAGTATTTTAAAAAAGCTAAAACTTCGACACCTATTTTTGTTTTTGGCACAATCCTCTGAGGCTTTATTTTGTCTCTGGCAATATGATAATTTATTATTTTCAGGTGCCGATTTGTTGGTGATGTAAATATATTCTCATGTGCAGCATGCGTGCCTGTAAATTAAAAAAAGCACTTGCGTTTGCAAGTGCCTTTGTGTGAGATATAAACAGTAAAACAACTTTGAACTTTTATGATAACTTAAAACTTCCACGCCTATGAAATTTATAAGCAAGCCTTCAGTGAAGAGTTAAAAGTGAAGAAGTAATAAGTAAAATCGGCAAGCTTTAATAAAAGCTTGCCGATCTTGGTGGGAGAGGGTGGATTCGAACCACCGAAGCCGAAACAACAGATTTACAGTCTGCCCCATTTGACCGCTCTGGAACTCTCCCATATTCTGTTTTCGCTGAGGTTGGAAAAAAACTGGAGCTGGTGGACGGATTCGAACCCCCGACCT
>DJQG01000059.1:43163-47386 GCA_002438685.1 Ruminococcaceae bacterium UBA6392
GCTGAGCTACACCAGCATCTCAACGCTCGAATAATATATCACAAATCGAGCGTTGAGTCAAGCCCTAAATCAAAAAAAATCGAAAAAATCGTTTATTTTCCGCTTCTGAGCAGCTCGGTCATGACCGCCGCCGAATTCTTCGCGGCAAGGGCGGTGAATTTTGAATAATCCATGTGCGATGAGCCGTCCGCCGCGTCGGATATCGCGCGGATAACGCAGAACGGGACTTTGTTCACATAGCACACATGACCTATCGCCGCGCCCTCCATTTCGCAGGCTATCGCGCCGAAAGTTTCGGAGATGTATTTCTTCTTTTCCGCGCTGTTTACAAAACAGTCGCCCGAGGCAATTTTGCCCTTGACGCATCTGATGCCGCCGACTCCCTCGGCCGCGGCGCAGATTTTATCTGCAAGCTCGCCGTCGGCGGGGATATCAACTATATTTATGCCCGATATCATGCCGACCGGGTCGCCGAGCGGACTCGTGTCCATGTCGTGCTCAACAACGAAGTCGCTGACCGCGATATCGCCGATATTGAGCTTCGTGCTCAGGCTTCCGGCAACGCCCGTGTTTATTATCCTCTCCGGTGAATAGAGCAGAATCATAGTCTGGGCGCACATCGCCGCGAATACTTTGCCTATTCCGCATACGGCGGTCACCACCTCGCGCCCGCAGAGCGTGCCGCTCGTGAACTCGATGCCGCTGACTGTCTTTGTCTGCCTGTTCTCCATCTGCGCGTTGAGCGCCTCTATCTCGATTTTCATCGCTCCGATTATTCCGGTCATGGCTGTCTCCTTTTTACTCCGCGGGGTATTTGAAATCCTGCTCGCGGCTCTCGAGCTGTTCGAGATACCGCGCCGCCTCTTTGTGTGCCGCCTCGATGCTGAGTTCTCTATAGTTGCCGCACTCCTTGCGCGATGCGCCGAACATCTCCGGCGCGTCGATAGTTTTTCTCAGCGCCTCTTTGACTTTTTCGAGCGCGCGCTCATGGTTCTGCGAGCGCATAAGCAGATAAAAGCCCGTGCGGCAGCCCATGGGACCGAAGTATATGACATCCTCCGCCGCGTCCGAGTTGCGCAGGAACGTCGCGAGCATATGCTCCATGGAGTGCATCGTGATGTTGTCCATATAGTCGCCGCAGTTCGGCTTGCGGGTGCGCAGATCGTATGTCGTGATATCGCCGTCTATGCGCGAGATGTACATCCCCGGAACTATATAGTCGTGATCGACCGAAAAGCTGGTTATTCTCTGCATAAAATACCCTCCTGTTTTCTGACAGATGAATTATACCACACGCCGGGCGCGGTTTCAATGAATATCGGCGCGTGGCGGAGCAAAAATAGAAGCAAAGGAGGCTTTTGAAAAAATGGGAAAATTCTTTCTTGAAAACCGCGAGATACGCGAATGCTTCGACGCGCTGCCCGTTGAAGTACGCAACAAGATAATCGAGAGCGATCTCGAAATAAACAGCAAAGACGAGTTAGAGCTTGTCGCAAAAAGGCTCGAAAATCTTTCCAAATAGCCGTTTTCTGTTGACTGATGCCGCGCACTCGTGTAAAATGGGCGTGCGGTATATTTTACATAGATTTTACAATAGAATTAGTATCGTGCAGTAAAACAACATAAAAAAGAGGAATCGCTATGATTATTGACAAATTCGAGAATCTTCCGCTCTATTTCCCCTGCCTGCCGGAACTCGACAAGGCGGCGGAGTTCCTCGCCGGAGAGAATATCGCCGACGGACACTACGAGATAGACGGCGAAAAAATATTCGCAAACGTGTCGAGCTATGAGCCAAAGGAGTTTAACGGCGATATGCGCTTTGAGGCGCACAGAAAATACGCCGATCTCCAGGCGGTTCTCGAGGGCGAAGAGCGCATCGACTGGGTGCCGCTCGGCTCGCTCAGGGAAGAGAGCGAGGAATATTCAAAGGGCGGCGACATAGCTTTTTATAGCGGAGGCGAGCACATGAGAGTGACCCTCTCGGCGGGCGAATTTCTAATTTTATTCCCCGGCGACGCGCACAAGCCCTGCATCCGCAGCGGCGGAAAAGTGAAGAAAGCGGTAGTAAAGCTCGCGCTGTAAAATGCGCTTTCGGGTGAAGCTATGAAAAGAAACGACAAGATAACAGTTATAACCTGCGCGGCGGCGTTCGCGCTTAATGTCGCGCTATTTTCGGTCAAGCTCTATGTCGGTCTGTGCGCGAACAGCATCAGCATATATTCTGATGCCGTGAACAATATGTTCGACAGCCTCTCGGGGCTTGCGGCGTTCATCTGCTTCGCCGCGCTGCTCAGCTCCTCGAGCGAGGGCACGCGTGCGATAATCAAAAAAGCGGAGCAGTTCTTTTCGTTCGTCATGTCTGTGATAATACTTCTCACGGGGCTTTATTTCGCATATAATTCGCTCGAGCGGCTGTTCTATCCGACGCCGATATCTTATCTGACACGCTATCTCGTGATGCTTATAGTCACGGTCGCGGTGAAGTTTGTCATGTTCTTCGCCTATCGCGGGATCTACCGAATCACCTGCTCGCCGATAATAAAAGTCATGGCGGCGGACAGCATACTCGACTGCTTCATAACCCTCGCCACGGTCATGAGTCTCACCGTCTCGCAGTATGTCGAGTTTGCGGTGGACGCGGTGTTCGGGCTTGTTATCAGCGCGGTGCTGATAACCTCGGCGGTGAAGCTCGCGAAAAAATCGGGCGCGGTGATGCTCGACTTCGTCGGCAGCGGCAAACGCGAAGAAATATCTGAGATATTTGACTCCCTCGGCGTTGCGGTCGATTATATCACCTACCGCCGCACGGGAACGGAAATCGAAGCGTTCGCAAAGCCGGAATTTCCGGAAAATACGGACGAAAATGAAATAACGCAAAAACTTGTCAGCGCCTGCAAAGAAAAAGGCGTGACGCTGCACATATTGAAAATCTGAAGAGTCATGAAAGGAGCAAAAATGAAAGAGAAAAAGAAGAAAGACCCGAAGAAGAAAAAGAGAGCGCTGATTATCACAGGCTCTATCCTCGGCGTTTTCGCGCTGTTTGTTATTACAGTCGTTATGATAACGATTATCGGCGACAAGGCGAACATCAAGCGCGCCGAGAGCTATGACCCGGTGGTTATCGAGAATCAGCTCGTGCCCGAAAAGGACGAGAACGGCTACTGGACGTTCACGACCGACCGCGATCTCAAGGTCATGCAGCTGACCGATGTCCATATCGGCGGCGGCTGGCTCTCACTCAAGAAGGACTCGCAGGCGATAAACGCAGTCGCCACGATGATCCAGGCAGAGAAGCCCGACCTCGTTATTATCACGGGCGACATGGCGTACCCGGTTTTCTTCCAAGCAGGCACCTTCAACAATCTGCTGTCAGCCAAAGAATTCGCTGCGCTCATGGAGCATCTCGGAGTCTACTGGACGGTCGCCTTCGGCAACCACGACACCGAGGCTTACAGCTACTACTCCCGCGAGCAGATATCGGACTTCTACGGCAACTCCGGCTTCAAATACTGCCTGTTCCAGAAAGGTCCCGATGATGTTGACGGCTACGGCAATCAGGTCATAAACGTCAGGAACTCCAAGGGCATCCTCACCCAGTCGCTCTACATATTCGACAGCCACTCGTACACCGACGGCGACTACTTCGGAATAATGTGGAAATACGACAACATCCACGAGAACCAGGTTCAGTGGTACAGGGACAACATAAATCGTATGAACAAGCAGAACAACGAGCGCCTCAAGGAGCTGTGTCTGCCCGAGAATTCGGATGTCAAGTCCCTCGCATTCTTCCACATTCCGCTGACCGAGCAGCGCGACGCTTGGTATGAATACATGGCGAACGGCTTCAAGGACACAGAGAATGTCAAGTATGTCTACGGCAAGGCCGGCGAGGGCAAAAAGATAATCTACTGCGGCATGGGCGAAGACGATCTGTTCGAGACGATGCAGGAGCTCGGCTCGACAAAGGGACTCTTCTTCGGTCACGACCACGACAACAACTTCTCGATTTATTACAAAGGCATCCGCATGACCTACGGATACAGCATCGACTACCTCGCCTATTCGGGAATCAACAAGCGCGGTTTCCAGCGCGGCTGCACGATAATCACCGTCTCGCCCGACGGCACTTTCGACTGCAAGGCGGAGAACTACTATCAGAAGAAGTATCAGAGCCAGTACGAAAAAGAGCAGGTCACGATGCAGGATGTCACCGAGGC
>DJQG01000059.1:47553-47944 GCA_002438685.1 Ruminococcaceae bacterium UBA6392
TTTGAATTTTAATGTAGATACCGATGATAGGCAACTGTAGCAATATTATAAATCAGCATAATTTGCAGGACGGATATCCTACGCCCGTGAAATTCGTACAATCTTATTGCCGCGTATTTTGTAGATGTCGGCGACCTCAACGCACCGCTGCCGCGTGAGCGGCATAAAATCTTTGGAAAAGTTTGTTTTGCATACCGTAGGGGCGAACTTCGTTCGCCTTTCAAAAATCCGCACAAAATTTAAACCGCACGCCTTGTAGGGACAGCCCCTGCGGCTGTCCGTTATCGGCGAAGCCGATACAAAGTTATAGTAAGGCTGAATTGTTGATAATTGGTTTCTACCTTCGCTACACACCATAATCAAACGATATATACTTCCCGCGTTTCGGCAT
>DJQG01000059.1:47982-52835 GCA_002438685.1 Ruminococcaceae bacterium UBA6392
AAAACGCCTGCAAAAGAAAAGCAAACTCGGGGTTTCACCCCGAGACCCCGGCAACGCCGCGCCGCAGTACTTAGCTTGTGGTTCTCAGTCGGTTGCTCGGCACATTCGCCCGTAAACTCGCTTCGCTCAAACAATACAGGCTCGTGCGTCTTGCTTCGCAAGCCGTCCCCTCGCCTAACCCAGTTGGTTTCTACCACTGCGGCACGGCTATTGAAAGCTTGATTACAAAAGTCGGCTTGGTCATTTGCTTTTACTTTGATACAGCCTGAGTAACATAAAAGTCTCAATTTACCCATCAACAAAACCAACCTGCCCAAGGCTTATATCAGGCAGGTTGGTTGATATTTATTCTCCGTCCGTCGGAGGGTTTGATTTTTTAATATCCGAGGTTCATATCAACCTCGTTGATGATATCCTCCCCTGCTATATAGCGGCGGAGATTTTCGAGACAGATGTCCCATACTTTCTTTTCCGTTGCCGGGTCGTGACCGAAGCCGCGCCCGGAGATGTGCGGGGTTATCAAAACATTCGGCATTTTCCACAGCGGGGAATCCGCCGCGAGCGGCTCTTTTTCGAGCACATCGAGAATCGCGCCCGCGATGCGCCGCTCTTCGAGCGCACGGATGAGCGCGTCCGTGTCAATAAGGCTCCCGCGCCCGACGTTTATACACAGCGCGTCACTCTTCATCAGGCAGAGGCGGTCATAATTTAATATATGCCCCGTCTCTTTCGTGTTCGGCAGGCAGCCGATGACCAGATCCGCACGCGGCAGGAGAGCGTCTATATCCGACAGCGTGTGCGTCTCATCAAAGTATTGCGCGGGCGCGCCCGTTCTGCGGATGCCGATATTTTTCGTACCGAACGCCGAGAGCCGCTTTGCGATATTCGAGCCGATGTCGCCGGTGCCTAAAACAAGAGCCGTTTTGCCTTCGATCGTCCGCTCGGCTCCGGCATCGCGCCAGATGCACGCCTTCTGATTTTCGATATATTCCGGGAAACGCCTGTAGACGCAGAGAATCGCGCCGATAACATATTCGGCAATGACCGAGCCGAACGCGCCGGACGCATTCGCTATTTTAATCCCCTGCGGGAAGCCGCCGCGCGTGTATATATCCGCGCCCGCCCAGGTCATCTGGACGAATTTCAGGTTCTTCGCCTCGCTTATTCTTTCCGTGCGCGGCTCGCCGATAACCACTTCGGCGCTGCCAATGTCGCATTTTCTATCTCCAAAAGAAAATACACAGCTGTTTTTGAATTCTTCGAGCCGCAGCTTTATTTCATCGCTGCACGGCGCCGTTATCAGAACCTCTGTCATGCAATCACCTCAACACAGATTTATGCCCGCGGGCAAAAGATATCCCCCCGCGTGGGCGGAGGGATTTTGCATTTAGTCGCCGAGGCTCTTGAGCGCATCTGCCAGACGGGTCAGATCGTCTTTGTCGAAGAAATCTATCTCGAGCACTCCGCTCTCCTTGCCGGGCTTCGTGCCGACCTTGACTTTTCTTCCGAGGAAGTCGGTCAGAGCTAATTCAACTTCGTCATAGTAGCTCGCGCGGCGGGCGGCGGGTTTCTCCGCCTTGGGCTCTTTATTTCTCTTTTTGACTAATTTTTCAACATCGCGGACGGTCAGTCCTTTTTCTATAATCAGATCTGCCGTCTCGATTATATCCTGCTCATCTTTGAAACCGAGCAGGGCGCGCGCATGACCGGGCGAGAGCTTGCCGTCCGAGACGAGCACAATGACGCTGTCCGGGAGCTTGAGAAGTCTCAGTGCGTTCGCTACTGCGGGACGGGACTTGCCGACGCGCTCCGCCGCCTCGTCCTGAGTCAGCGAGAGGGTGTCCATGAGCGCCTTTATGCCCTGCGCCTCTTCAATCGCGTTGAGATCCTCGCGCTGGAGGTTCTCTATAAGAGCGAGAGCCATCGCCTCGTCGTCGCTGAGCTCTTTTATAACAACGGGGACTTCGGTCAGACCCGCCATGCGCGATGCGCGCCAGCGGCGTTCGCCGGCGACGAGCTGATAGCTGCCGTCGGGCATCGGGCGCACGAGAAGCGGCTGAATGACGCCGTGCTTTGCTATACTGTCCGCAAGCTCGGCGAGCGCGTCCTCGTCAAATATTTTTCTCGGCTGGTCGCGGTTGGGCTCGATGTCCATTATCTTGAGCTTGACCGCGCTGGTCGAGGCTATTTCTTCAATAGAGTTGTCGGCAAACAGAGCGTCAAGCCCGCGGCCGAGTCCGCCTTTTTTTGCTGCCATTTATATTTCCCCTTTCGGCTCAGTTGCTTTTCTTTCCGTTCATTCTCAGGAACTCGTCCGCAAAGTCGTTATATGCGCTCGTTCCCTTTGAGCTTCTGTCATAGTACATGACCGGCTGACCGAAGCTCGGAGCCTCGGAGAGTCTTACATTTCGCGGAATGACCGAGGAATAGACCTTTCTGGGGAAGAAGCGTTTGACCTCGTCAACGACCTGCTGAGTGAGATTGAGTCTGCCGTCGTACATCGTGAGAAGAACTCCCTCGATCTCGATCATCGGATTATAGAGACGCTTGACCTGCCTGACGGTAGACATAAGCTGTGACAGACCTTCGAGCGCATAGTACTCGCACTGGATCGGCACCATGACAGTGTCCGAAGCGCACAGGGCATTGAGGGTTATGAGTCCGAGCGAGGGCGGGCAGTCAAAGAAGATAAAATCAAAATCCGCCTTGACGGGTGCAAGCGCGGTCTTGAGTCTGCTCTCGCGGCGATCCATATCCACAAGCTCAAGCTCCGCACCGGCGAGCGCCATGTTCGACGGCAGAACCCAGACGTTCTCATACTCGCTCTCGAGGATAACATCCTTTGCGGGGACGGAGTTTATCATCACGTCATATGCCGACTGATCGAGCGCGCGCTTGTTGATGCCGAGTCCGCTCGTCGCGTTGCCCTGCGGGTCGATGTCCGCGAGGAGGACTTTATATCCCTTGTCGCCGACGGCCGCCGCGAGGTTGACCGCCGAGGTCGTCTTGCCGACGCCGCCTTTCTGGTTGACTATTGCAATTACCTTTCCCAATCCGAAGTCTCCTTTGCCTTTTTCGGTCAAAAATACTGCAGAAATTATACCATAATGCTTTGAAAAGGTCAATCAGAATATCGGACACCGATGTTTCACGTGAAACATTGGAACGACAAAGCGGCAGGCTTCTTTTTGGAAGTCTGCCGCCCTGCCGTGATGTGGGGTGTGAAAGAGAAAGATATGGTAATGGGGGATTGTCAAATTTATGGGTCAGCCTGCGTTTCGGCAGGCGAACTCTTTCGGTATGCGCACCGTGAACTCGATGCTGTCCTGCGTCTCGGTGCGCAGGGACTCCGCCTTGATGCCCGCTTCGCGCATGGTATCGACGGCGTGGTTTATCGTGTTGACAAAGATGCGGACATCTTTGAAGAGCTTTATAACGCGCGGCTTGTGCACAGTCTCGTCATCGAGAATCGCATTGACGAGCTTTTCGGTCTGCGCCACATTCAGCGAACGCTTTATGACCGTATCGGTCGCGGCGTGCAGCTTATCAGGATTTTCTATCCTGAGCAAAGCGCGGGCGTGTCGCTCGGTGAGATCTGCGGAAATCATCTTCTCGCGGATATCCTCGGGCAGACGCAGAAGCCGAAGCTTATTTGACAATGTGGACGGAGCTTTGCCGAGCTTTGCCGAAAGCTGGGTTCTGTCGAGTCCGTACTTTTCGCCGAGCGACTCTATCGCAAGCGCCTCTTCAAAAAAGTTTAGGTCACGCCGCTGAAGATTCTCTATCACGGAATAGACAGCCGCCTGCGTGGAATCCGCATTTATAACAATGCACGGCACGCGGTCGAAGCCCGATTCTGCTGCGGCTCTGAGCCGCCGCTCCCCTGCTATCAGCTCATATTTTCCGTCTCCGTCCTCCGCGCGCACCGAAAGCGGCTGGAGTATTCCATTGCGGCGGATGCTCTCGCCGAGGGAGGAAAGCTCGTCGGGGTCGAAATATTTTCTCGGCTGATTCGGGTTTGTCCTGATTTTATCAACAGGAATGAGCAGAACAGCTCCGGCTTTTGAAACTTCCATGGCACTTGTCCTTTCCGATAATAGAAGAACCGCCGTTCCTCTGTGATAAAAGCATATCACCGGAAAAGGCGGTTGTCCACTGTTTTCGGTCGGGCAGAAATGAGCCGTTCGGGAGCTTTTCTCCGTTATACGAGCGGCTTTTTTGAAATCTGTGCCGAAGGGCGCGGGTATTTTGTCGCAGTGTGCGATATTTTTTTTACATTTATCAAAACTCTCTCGCCGCCGTCGGGCAGTATGAGAGTTTCGGTCTTTTGCGTCTCGCCGCCGAGTGTGGCAATAGCTTTTCCCGCGCAGTCGAGTTCTTCGGCGCCTTTTGCGCCCTTCATCGCGCAAAAAGTTCCGCCGACTTTAACAAACGGCAGGCAGTATTCGCACAGCACATTCATCGCCGCGACCGCGCGCGAAACCGCAAAATCGAAGCTCTCGCGCAGTTCTCCCTGCCCCGCCTCTTCGGCGCGCGCATGGACTATATCAGCGGAAAGCCCGAGTTCTTCAACGCTCTGCGAGACGAACGCCAGCTTCTTGCCCGTCGAGTCGAGCATGGTTAGCTTTATCTCCGGGCGGGCTATCAGCAGAGGAATCCCCGGGAATCCACCACCCGTGCCGACATCTATGACTTTCGTCCCCGGCTGAAGATCTATCATGCGCAGCGCAGTGAGGCTGTCCGCAAAGTGCTTGACGGCTATCCCCTCCGGGTCGGTTATGGCGGTGAGATTGAGCACTTTGTTTTTTTCGACGAGCATCGACGCAAAAAGCGCAAATCTTTCAAGAGCCTGC
>DJQG01000121.1 GCA_002438685.1 Ruminococcaceae bacterium UBA6392
ACATGGGCTGGATGAACGATACCCTGCGCTATTTCTCGCTCGACGGTCTGTTCAGGAAGTTCAATCACGACTGCCTGACCTTCTCGTTCTTCTACGCTTTCTCCGAGAATTTTGTGCTGCCTATCTCGCACGACGAGGTGGTTCACGGCAAATGCTCGCTGATAAGCAAGATGCCCGGTACATACGAAGAAAAATTCGCGGGAGTCCGTTCGTTCCTTGCATATATGATGGCGCACCCGGGTAAGAAGCTGCTCTTCATGGGTCAGGAGTTCGGTCAGTTCATCGAGTGGAACTACAAGCAGGAGCTCGACTGGCTGCTGCTCGACTACGATATGCACAGAAAGCTCAAGGAGTTTTCGCGCACGCTCAACCGTTTCTATAAGCGCAACCCCGCAATGTGGGAGATCGACTACAGCTGGGAGGGCTTCAGCTGGATATCCAGCGACGACAGCGCAAACTCCGTCATCGCCTTCCGCCGCATGGACAAAAAGGGTGACGAGCTGATAGCTGTCTGCAACTTCACCCCCGTCACGCGCGAAAACTACCGCATCGGAGTGCCGGACAAGGGCACTTACCGCATAGTCCTCAACACGGACAGCGTCGAGTTCGGCGGCAGCGGAACAAAGATGCAGAAAACCTACACGTCAAAACCGATCCCGATGCACTCGTTCGGGCAGAGCATTTCGCTCACGCTCCCGGGTCTGTCGGTCGTTTATCTGAAAAAACAAGGCAAGAAAGCTGATAACAAGGAGGAATAAACATGGCCAGAAAAACAGAATGTATCGCTATGCTGCTTGCAGGCGGTCAGGGCAGCAGGCTCGGTATTCTGACTAAGAACATGGCAAAACCCGCCGTTCCCTACGGCGGCAAGTACAGGATAATCGATTTTCCGCTGTCGAACTGCGTCAACTCCGGCATATACACCGTCGGCGTTCTCACGCAGTATCAGCCGCTTGAGCTCAACGACTATATCGGCAACGGACAGCCGTGGGATCTCGACAGAGAGAACGGCGGCGTGCATATCCTCTCCCCCTATCAGCAGATAGAGGGCACCGAGTGGTACAAGAACACCGCAAACGCCATATATCAGAACATCAACTTCATCGACCGCTATTCGCCCGAATATGTTCTTATTCTCTCCGGCGACCACATCTATAAAATGGACTACTCCAAGATGCTCGCCTATCACAAAGAGAAGAACGCCGACTGCACCATCGCTTCCCTCGAAGTTCCGTGGGAGGAGGCTTCGCGCTTCGGTCTGATGTTCGTCAACGATGACGGCTCGATATCCGAGTTTGAAGAGAAGCCGAAGCATCCGCGCAGCAACAAGGCCTCCATGGGCGTATACATATTCACCTGGAGCAAGCTTCGCCGCTATCTGCTCGAGGACGAGGCAAACCCCGCCTCCGGCAATGACTTCGGTCACGATCTTATCCCCGCGATGCATGAGGCGGGCGAGCGTCTTTTCGCCTATCAGTTCGACGGCTACTGGAAGGATGTCGGCACGATAGACAGCCTCTGGGAAGCGAACCTCGACCTGCTCAACCCCAAGGTCGATCTCGACCTGAGCGACCCGTCGTGGAAGATATATTCCCGCACCCCCACCGCCCCGCCGCACTATGTCTCGCCCGACGCAACGGTTCAGAACTCCATGGTGACCGAGGGCTGCGAGATTTCCGGCGATGTTGACTTCTCCGTTATCTTCGCGGATGTCACGATAGAAAAGGGCGCGGTCATAAGAGACTCGATAATCATGCCAGGCACGGTTATAAAATCCGGCGCAGTGGTTCAATATGCAATTGTCGCGGAGAACGCGGTGATTGAAGAGAACGCCGTTGTCGGCGAGCGTCCCGAGGCTATGGAAGATCTCGACAAATGGGGCGTTGCCGTTATCGGCAAGGGCGTCACGGTCAAAAAGGGCATGAAGATTGAGCCCAAGGCCATGTATGACGGAGAAAAGGAGGACGTTCGCAAATGAGAGCCAACAATGTTCTCGGCATAATCTATGCCAGCACCTATGACCAGTCGCTTCCCGAGCTTACAAATATGCGCACGATGGGTTCCGTCCCGTTCGGCGGAAGATACAGACTCATAGATTTCCCGCTTTCAAATATGGTCAACTCCGGCATCTCCAAGGTCGGCGTTATAACCAAGAGCAACTACCGCTCGCTTATGGATCACCTCGGCACGGGCAAGCCGTGGGATCTTTCCCGCAAGCGCGAGGGTATGTTCATTCTGCCGCCGTTCAACTCCGCGGAGGATTCCGGCGGACTGTTTGCAAACAGGATCGACGCGCTTATAGGCTGCGCTTCGTTCATATCGAGCTCGACCAACGAATATGTCCTGCTCTGCGACTGCAACACGATTTGCAATATAGATCTCAATCTGCTCTTTTACGCTCACGAGCAGAGCGGCGCGGATATCACTGCGGCATACTGCCACGGCACCGTTCCCGCGCTGAGCAATACAATGACATTCGGTCTCGACTCTGACGGACGCATAAAAGAAATCGCAATTTCTTCGACCGGCGGCGCGGAGGGCAACTATTCGCTCAACGTGTTCCTGCTCAAGAAGTCACTGCTCGAGAGACTTATCGCTCAGGCGTCGAGTATGCACTACACCGACTTCGAGCGTGATCTCATCCAGGCGAATGTTGGTGCGCTGAAAATCTGCGGCTATAAAGCAGAGGGCTTTGTCGTAACTCTCGACTCCCTCAAGAGCTTCTACGACGCAAACATGGCTCTGCTCGACCTCGGCAACCGCTCTGAGCTGTTCTGCAGAGAGCGCCCGGTCTATACAAAAGTCCGCGACGAGGTTCCGGCGATTTACGGACTCGGCGCAGATGTCAAAAACAGCCTCGTTGCCGACGGCTGCAAGATAGAGGGCAAGGTTGAAAACAGCATCCTCTTCCGCGGCGTCACCATCGGCAAGGACGCGGTCGTCAAAAACTCCATCGTCATGCAGGGCGCGTATGTCGGCTCCGGCGCGACGCTCAACAGCGTGATAATGGATAAGATATCTATAATCAAACCCGACAAATCACTCTGCGGCACCGACACCTTCCCGGTATATGTCGGCAAGGGCATAGTGGTCTGATCGAAAGGGGACTAAAAAATGAAAGTCTTATATGCTGCAAGCGAAGCTCTTCCCTTCATGGCGAGCGGCGGGCTCGGCGACGTTGCCGGCTCTCTGCCCAAGGCACTGCGCAAGCGCCTTGTCGGCTGCCGCGTTGTTATACCGCTCTACGGCGGAATAAAGCAGGAACTGCGCGACCAGATGCAGTTCATCACACATATCACCGTGCCCGTCTCGTGGCGCAGGCAGTACTGCGGCATCTTCGAGGCAAAGATAGACGGCGTTATCTTCTATTTTATCGACAACGAGTATTATTTCAAGCGCGACGGCATCTACGGTCACTATGACGACGCGGAGCGTTTTGCGTTCTTCTCCCGCGCAGTACTTGAGATAATCCCACACATCGGCTTCAAGCCCGACATCATCCATACGAATGACTGGCAGACGGCTCTCGTCCCTGTCTACTACTCGACGATGTACGCCAACCGCGAGGGCTACGAGGGCATAAAGAACATATTCACCATCCACAACATCCAGTATCAGGGCGTTTACGGCAAAGAGATACTCGGCGACGTGTTCGGGCTCGGCGAACAGCATGAGCAGCTGCTTGATTTCGGAGGCACGCTCAACCTGATGAAGGGCGCTATCGAATGCGCCGATGTCGTGACCACGGTCAGCCCGACATACGCAGAGGAGATACTCGACCCCTGGTTCAGCCACGGACTCGATCCGATTCTGCGCGAGCGCCGGTATAAGCTCCACGGCATCCTCAACGGCATAGATACGGATATATATAACCCCGAGACCGACAAGGCGATTGCGAAGAACTTCTCCGCAAAAGACCCTGCGGGCAAGAAAGAGGACAAGGCAGATCTCCAGCGCGAGTTCTCCCTGCCCGTGCGCGACGATGTGCCGATAATCGGCATGGTATCGCGCCTTGTGTCGCACAAGGGTCTCGACCTCGTCAAAGCCGTACTCGACGAGCTGCTGAGCACGACCGATGTTCAGCTCGTTGTGCTCGGCACGGGCGACTGGGAATACGAGAACTTCTTCCGCGAGATCGAAGCGCGTTACCCGGGAAAAGTCGGGCTGCGCATAGCATTCATCCCCGACCTTGCGCGCAAGATATATGCCGGATGCGACATGTTCCTCATGCCGTCGAAGAGCGAGCCGTGCGGTCTTTCGCAGATGCTCGCGCTCAGATACGGCACTCTCCCTATAGTCCGCGAAACCGGCGGACTCAAGGACAGCATCACCGACTCAGGCGACGGCGAGGGCAACGGCTTTACCTTCAAGAGCTACAACGCCCACGATATGCTCGACGCTATTCGCAGATCGCTCGGCGCGTATTCGGACAAGAAATACTGGGCTTCGCTCGTTGAACGCGCGCTCGAATGCGACAACAGCTGGGGACGCTCGGCGAGAGAATATATGCGTCTTTACAGAGAGACCATAGGCAAGTAACAAAAATTCAAGCGGAGGACCGCAGTGACCGCCGAAGCGACGGGACACCGTCGGTCCTCGTTTTTTACGGTGAAAAGATATGGTTATAAAATCAAACATGATCGACCGCCAGCTGCGCCCGATCGGCGAGGCTATCCGCTTCGTCTGGCCGAGCTTCAGCGAGCGGAAGTTCAAGTTCTGCAACTTCATTCTGAAAAATTTCGGGCGCGGCGCGGATGTCACCCCGTGGAAGATAAGATGCGAGCAGATAAAGATTCCTCGCGCGGACGGGAGCGAGCTTCGGCTCTGCGTATATTCGCCGCGAAAGCTCGGCGGCGAAGTGCCGGGGCTTCTGTGGATACACGGCGGCGGCTACGCCATGGGCATCCCCGAGCAGGATCACGGGTTTGTGCGCGCCTTTGTCGGCACGACTGGCTGCGTCATGGTCGTGCCCGACTACAAAAAATCGCTCTATGCCCCCTTCCCTGCCGCGCTTGAGGACTGCTATCTTGCTCTGCTTTGGCTCAAAGAGAACGGCGAAAAATACGGAATGCGGCGGGACAAGATATTTGTCGGCGGCAACAGCGCAGGCGGCGGAATGACTGCGGCGCTCACGCTCTACGCCCGCGACAGGGGCGAAGTTAACATAGCATTTCAGATGCCGCTCTATCCGATGCTCGACGACCGCCCGACCGAAACTTCAAAGAACAACGACGCTCCGGTCTGGAACACAAAATCGAACATTGCCGCATGGAAACTGTATCTCGGCGACGATTACGGCACGGACAGGGTCTCGAAATATGCCGCACCCGCGCGAGAGACCGATTTCTCCGGTCTGCCGCCGACGCTCACTTTTATCGGCAGCATAGACCCGTTCCTCGCGGAGACACAGAGCTATGTCGATTCGCTCCGAGCGGCGGGCATTCCCGTTATGTTCAAAATACTCGAGGGCGGATTCCACAGCTTTGATATGTATTATTTTGCGGACATTGCAAAAGAGGCAAACAAATTCATACGCGACGGCTTCAAATTCGCGGCGGAGAACTACTCCGCGCCGCAGCCTGAGGATGTATAAAAAGGGACAGCGGTTCGCGCCGCTGTCCCCGTTTTTACATATTTTGTTATCTGTTCCAAAGGGCTTTAAATTCATCTTCGCTGTATCCGCGCAAGATATAGTAATACTCCGTTTTGTCTCTGTTTTGCACCTGAACTCCGGGCGCACCCTTGAGCGTTATGCGCTCCTCCCGCCCGTTGGAGTACTCAACGGTGAACATAAAGCTCCAGCCCTTCCAACCGGAATATTTGAAGAAGCTCTTATAAAGCGTTATGTTGCCTAGCTTCTCCGCAAGCTCGCGGCGCTGGCTGTCGGTGAGCACGATTTCATCCGGCGGCGCTTGCATCACCGTGGATTTTGCGGTGACTTTTGCAACATTTTCTGCGTCGAGACTTACCGTATGCACGCGGGTAGCGAACACGGCCGAGGCGACGACAAGAACAATAACAGCCACCGCAATCATTGTTTTCTTTTTGTTATTCATCCCCTATCCTCCTTATTCAATTGTCAAAGTACACTATTTTATCAAAATTCACTTTTGTTATATCCAACCAAACATTATTTGAACCGTATCCATTGTTTACTATTACATACTTTCCGTCTACAATGCTCTCAAAAAAACCATGAACAATCATCCAATGACTTCCATAAGTGCTGTCATTTTGTGTACCAATAATAACCGGTCTGCTTCCATTTATTTTTCCCTTTATTGTAGAAAAACTAAAATTGCTGCTTCGCGCATTATTATTAACCGATCTGCTGTTTAAATACCTTTGCAATCCCAATCTCATCATTGTCGTTGTTGTGTAACTTAGCCCCACATACTGTCTCAGAAGAGAAATAAGCGGTTCTCTCTCTATTTTGTCATGACTAACGTATGCCGTACTAACATAGTCTAATAATATCTCATACAGATTGCACTTGCTGTCGCACCACAACAATTACTACAGGATTGTCTCCACGGCTTCAATGAGCCACTTATATATTTCTCCACATTGATGTGGCGCATATTATTCTCTTTATCTTCAAAAAATGAATCAAAAGAGTGTTCTTGATCTACAATCGATTCTGCTGCATATACATATCTAACATCAGTCAGTTTTAATGCCGAACCATCATTTATTGACAAAATTTGTCTACCAACTTTTTTATAATAATTCATTGGTCCATTGTAAATAGGATCTGAAACATTATAATACGGATTTGTTCCTGTTGGGCTCCATTCTGGCACAGAAAAATCATTCAAATTCACTATTATATATCCACTTTCTTCTATGCCAAAACATATTGCTTCATATTCATCATTCAGACTCTTCAACAAAATCGTTTCATTTAATATTGCGTCGTATCCTATACGTTCTAAAAAAATTTCTGCGCGTCTTCTTGCGAAATTTATTTTTTCTGTATCACAGAATCCGTTTCTTTCATTTGCAAAGGCAAAGGTAGGCGTAAATAACATTATAACTGTCATCAATATTACAAATACTTTTTTATACAACTTCATGTTATTTCCTCCTGATTTCCTCCTGTTCTATTTTGTTATGTTGTGTACACTTCGTTTATCTGTTCTGTTAAAAAGAAAACCCTCTATTTGTATTATACACAAAATATTTATTATCTGTCAACTGTTTTTTTATATTAGCATTAATAATCAAAACAGCGCCGCAGGGGGCAAAACCTCTGCGGCGCTGAAATTAACTTTTGATCTCTTCAGGCTCAGATCAGACGAGCTCGATGATGCACATCTCAGCTGCGTCTCCTCTGCGGGGACCTGTTTTGATTATGCGGGTATAACCGCCGTTAACGTCCTTATATTTGGGGGCGATATCCTCAAAGAGCTTCTTTGCAACATCATCTTTGGTGATGTATGCCATGACTTTGCGCTTCGAGTGAAGTGAGTTGTCCTTAGCTATGGTGATCATTTTCTCGGCCATAGCGCGAACTTCCTTAGCCCTTGTAACGGTGGTCTCGATCCTGCCGTTCTCGAAGAGATATGTGACCATACCTCTGAGCATAGAAATACGGTGATCCGTAGTTCTGCCAAGTTTTCTGGTTCCGGGCATTTAATTCACACTCCTTTACCGTAGTGAGTCTTATTCCTCTTCCTTGCTGAGGCTCAGGCCCATGGATTTGAGCTTTGCGATAACCTCGTCAAGGGATTTTCTTCCGAGGTTGCGGACTTTCATCATGTCCTCCTCGGTCTTGCTGATCAGATCTTCAACAGTGTTAATGCCGGCTCTCTTCAAGCAATTGAAGGAACGCACAGACAGGTCAAGCTCCTCAATAGTCATCTCGAGGACTTTCTCCTTGGCATTGTCGCTCTTGACAACCATAATCTCTGTATCGTACGCCTCATCGGAGAGGTCGCCGAAGAGAGAGAGATGCTCGTTGAGGATCTTGGCTCCAAGGGAAACGGCTTCCATCGCGTGGATGGTGCCGTCGGTCCACACCTCAAGCGTGAGCTTGTCGAGGTCGGTAACATGACCTACGCGGGTGTTTTCGACTGTGTAGTTGACCTTTAACACGGGTGAATAGATCGAGTCAATGGCGATAACGCCTATAGTGGGCGGAAACTTCTCCTTATTGCGCTCGGCCGAATAATAGCCTCTGCCCTTGTCGCAGACGAGCTCCATGTGGACGTTCGCGCTGCTGTCAAGAGTGGCAATATGAAGATCCGGGTTGAGAATCTCAACCTCAGAATCCGTCTGAATGCTGCCTGCGGTGATCTCGCACTCGCCGGAAGCGTCTATATAGACAGTCTTCGGACCATCGCCGTGGATCTTGAGTATGACATCCTTGAGGTTGAGGACGATCTCCGTAACGTCTTCCTTGACGCCGGGAATCGTTGAAAACTCGTGCAGGATACCATCGATCTTAACGGAGATTATAGCATAGCCCGGAAGTGAAGAGAGCAGGACGCGGCGCAGGGAGTTACCGAGGGTCGTTCCGTAACCTCTCTCAAGGGGTTCTACGATAAACTTGCCGTAGGTTCCGTCGGGCGTAATGCCTTCTGTTTCGATCTTGGGCTTCTCGATTCCGATCATTCAAAACCCTCCTTTTTATAAAACGCGGCAAGGCCGCTGAAAGAGTATTGCTCAAAAACAAGCCGTTTAAGCTTAAGCGGCATTATTTCGAGTACAACTCGACGATAAGATGCTCTTCGACGGGAACCATGATCTGGTCTCTCTCGGGAAGGGCGATGACCTTAGCGGTGAGCTTATCAGCGTCAGTCTCGAGCCATGCGGGCACGGGACGAGCGGAATTGGTCTCAAGAACAGCCTTGATCTTGTCGCTCTCTCTGCTCTTCTCCTTGATCGAAACAACATCGCCGGCCTTAAGAAGGTATGACGGGATGTCAACTTTCTTGCCGTTTACTTTATAATGACCGTGAACAACGAGCTGTCTTGCTTCGGCTCTGGAGTTAGCCCAGCCGAGAAGATAAACTACATTGTCAAGTCTGCTCTCGCAGATACGAAGAAGGTTTTCACCGGTGACACCCTTCTTGCGCTCAGCCATGAGGAAATACTTGTGGAACTGGCCTTCCTGAATACCGTAGTAACGCTTAGCCTGCTGCTTTGCTCTGAGCTGCAAACCGTATTCAGAGGTCTTCTTGCGGCTCTGACCATGCTGACCGGGGGCATACGAACGGCGCTCAAAAGCGCACTTGTTGCTGTAGCAGCGCTCACCCTTGAGGTAGAGCTTCTTGCCCTCGCGGCGGCACATCTTGCAGACCGCACCTGTATATCTTGCCATGTGTTACACCTCCTAAAATATTGGTTACACGCGCCTTCTCTTGGGCGGGCGGCAGCCGTTGTGGGGAATGGGAGTCGTGTCCTTTATCAGGGTGACTTCAAGACCCGCCGTCTGCAGCGCTCTTATAGCGGCTTCTCTGCCGGCTCCGGGGCCCTTAACATAAACCTCAACCGTCTTCATACCGTGCTCCATAGCAGCCTTGGCAGCTGTCTCTGCAGCAGTCTGAGCAGCAAAGGGAGTAGATTTTCTTGAGCCTCTGAAGCCCATTTCGCCGGCACTTGCCCAGGAAACAGCGTTGCCCTGAGTGTCGGTTATAGTGACGATGGTGTTGTTAAAGGTGGATTGGATATGGACTGCACCGCGCTCAATATTCTTGCGCTCCTTGCGCTTACGGGTGCCTGTTGCTTTTTTGCCGGAAACTTTGGTAGCCATATTATCCCTCCTTGATTACTTCTTCTTGTTAGCAATGGTCTTCTTCGGACCCTTGCGTGTACGGGCATTGGTCTTGGAACGCTGACCTCTAACCGGCAGACCCTTGCGGTGGCGGACACCGCGATAGCAGCCGATCTCGACGAGTCTCTTGATATCGAAAGCGGTCTCACGGCGAAGGTCACCCTCGACCTTGCAGTGATGATCTATATACTCACGAAGCTTAGAGACGTCATCCTCGGACAGGTCCTTGACTCTTATATCGGGATTAACTCCTGTTGCGGCGATAATATCGCTTGCGGTTTTGCGACCGATACCGTAGATGTAGGTCAGAGCGATCTCGACTCTTTTCTCTCTAGGCAGGTCAACACCTGAAATACGCGCCATTTGTCAGTTGCACCTCCATTGAATGGTTTGCGTCATTAGCCCTGACGCTGCTTGTGCTTGGGATTTTCACAGATGACCATTACTTTTCCCTTGCGCTTGATGATCTTACACTTTTCACACATTTTTTTGACAGAAGGTCTGACTTTCATTAGAATACCCTCCTTTTACTTGGAACGCCATGTTATGCGGCCCTTCGTCAGGTCGTATGGCGACATTTCGACCGTGACCTTATCTCCCGGAAGAATGCGGATGTAGTTCATCCTGAGCTTACCGGAGATATGAGCCAATATCTGGTGGCCGTTTTCCAGCTCGACTGTGAAAGTCGCGTTGGGCAGAGCCTCTACTACCGTACCTTCAATCTCGATCATATCCTGCTTTGACATATACTGACCTCCCTACAATGATGCAGTCTCATCCTCAAGCCTTCTGAGCGCGCGGCGCAGGCGGCTGTCAAACGCCATATCCTCCTGCGTCAGACGCATCGGCGTCGGCTCGACGTGCTTAGGATTCTTGATTTTGGGTCTGAGAAGCTTGCGCTCCTTACCGTCGCAGACCTCGACGCCGCGCTGCGTGACAGCGGTGACTGCAAGCAGTCTGCCCTTGTCGCGTCCGGCCGTGGATCTTACGACGCAGCCTCGTTGAAAGCTCATCATCAATCCTCCGCTTAAAGCTGAGTCATTATCTTCGGCCCGTCAGCCGTGATGGCGACGGTGTGTTCGAAATGAGCTGAGAGTTTGCCGTCTTTGGTTCTGACCGTCCATCCGTCGGGTTGAGTACGGATAGCCGCAGAGCCCTGATTTATCATCGGTTCGATGGCAATAGTCATGCCGGGCAGCAGGCGAACGCCTCTTCCTGGCGTGCCGAAATTCGGTACGCTGGGATCCTCATGGAGATTTGCACCCACGCCGTGCCCCGTATATTCGCGAACGACGGAGAAGCCGCGCTCCTCGCAGTAGCTCGCAATAGCGAAGCCTATATCGCCGAGTCTGCCGCCTGCGACAGCCTTTTTGATGCCTTCATAGAGGCTCTCTCTGGTCACGTCGCACAGCCGCTTCGCCTCGGGGGAAATGTCCCCGCAGGCGAAAGTGGCAGCGTTGTCGCCGGTATAGCCGTTTATCGAAGCACCGAGGTCAATGCTGACTATATCGCCGCTTTTGATAACACGTCTGTGGCTGGGTATTCCGTGAATGATCTCATCGTTTATGGAAATGCATGCCGTAGCGGGGAACCCGTTGTAGTTAAGGAACGTAGGCGTGGCCCCTGCTTTTAGAATATATTCGTGTGCGATCTTATCGATCTGAGCGGTAGTAACGCCCGGCTCGACAGCCTCGCCCGCCACTTTTAATGCTCCTGCAGATATTCTGCAAGCCTCTCTCATCAGCGAGAGCTCGTGACTTGTTTTGAGCACTATCATGCTTATCCTCCGTTTTTGCCGTTAGTTGCGGCTGGGCTTAATCAAGGAAGCCCTTGTAGTGACGCATCATCATCTGGCTCTCGAGCTGCTTGACAGTTTCAAGAGCAACACCGACAAGGATTATTATCGACGTACCGCCGAGCGAAACGTTCATGCCGTCAGCATACACAGTTGTCTTTGTAAGGATCAGTGTTGTAAGCTGCGAGAACAGGATCGGGAAGATAGCGACGACACTCAGAAGGAGAGCTCCGAGAAGTGTGATTCTCGAGATGATCCTTGCAATGTAGTCCGATGTGGGTCTGCCGGTACGAATACCGGGGATCATACCGCCGTTCTTGGCGATGTTCTGGGACATCTCAATAGGATTATACTGGATGCTCGAATAGAAATAGGCAAAAGCGATTATCAGTATAAAGTAGATAAGGCCGTAAGCCCAGTGAGTCGAGGTGAACACCTTGAAGAAGCCGGTCCAGAAGTTGCTGTCTGCAAGCTTTGCAGACGGAATGAACATCTGGATGGTGGGCGGGATGGAAAGAATGGAGCCCGCGAAGATGATGGGCATAACACCGGACATATTGACCTTTATCGGAATATGGGTGTTCTGTCCGCCGTACATCTTGCGGCCGACGACGCGCTTGGCGTACTGGACGGGAATGCGTCTCTCTGCGTTGTCCATCCACACGATGAATGCAACCATCAGAATAAGGATGACGCAGACGAAGGGTGAAAGGAAGTAGTAGACGCCGCCTCTTGACCAGTAGCTGCCGGTGCCCGAACCGCCGAAGAGCTGGGTGATCAGAGCGGGGATTCTCGAAACGATACCTGCGAAAAGGATTATCGAGATACCGTTGCCGATGCCCTTGTCGTTGATCTGCTCACCGAGCCACATGATAAGCGCGGTACCTGCCGTGAAGCAAAGGATGATGACGATGGCCTGGAAGACCATTGCAAAGCCTGTGTAGGCGCTGCCGTCAGCAGCCGTTGAAAGGTAACCGGCGCTTCTGATATAGAAGTAATATGCTACGCTCTGGATGATACCGAGAACGACGGTAACATATCTTGTGATGGAAGCGATCTTCTTCTGCCCGTCCTCTTCCTTCGCCAGTCTCTCCAGAGGAGGAATAGCAACGCAGAGGAGCTGCATGATGATCGACGAGTTGATGTACGGGGTGATCGACAGAGCGAACAGAGTACCGTAGTTGAACGCGTCACCGGTCATCATTATCAGGTAGTTCAGGAAGGTGCTGCCGTCCTGAACAAGATTGCCGCCCTCAATGAGGATGTTTGTGAACGGAACCGGAATAGCGGAGCCGACTCTGAAGATAAGAACAATCAGAGCGGTGAAGAGGATCTTCTTTCTGAGCTCCGGGATCTTCCATGCGTTGGCAAAAGTCTTGAACATTTTCAGATTACCTCTGCCTTTCCGCCCGCAGCCTCAATCTTAGCCTTGGCGGAAGCAGAAAAAGCATTAGCCTGAACTGTTAGCTTCTTCGTAAGTTCGCCCTGTCCTAAGACTTTGACGCCGTCGAGGGTCTTCTTGACAAGACCGGACTCGACGAGGGCTTCTATAGTTACGGTAGCGCCGTCTTCGAACTTGTCGTTGATAGCCGCTACGTTAACAGTTGCGATCTCTTTCGCAAAAATGTTGACAAAACCTCTTTTGGGGATTCTTCTCTGAAGGGGCATCTGGCCGCCTTCGAAACCGATGTGCGCGTTGCTTCCGCTTCTTGCCTTCTGGCCCTTGTGACCCTTACCGGCGGTCTTACCCTGACCTGAAGCAGCGCCTCTGCCTATACGCTTACGCTCTTTGACAGAACCGGGTGCAGGTGAAAGCTCATGCAATTTCATCATTCAGCACCTCCTTGCTCGACTTCACTTGTCTCGACAAGGTGGGCAAGCTTTCTGATCTTGCCGCGGGTGGCAGCGTTGTCAGGCTGAACTGACTCGTCGCCGATCTTGTGGAGACCGAGTGCATAGGCGGTGGCAATCTGAGGTTTAGTACTTCCGATAAGGCTCTTGACGAGCTTTACGTTAATATCTGCCATTGTTGTCCACCCTCCTTAACCTAAAATTTCTTTTTCCGACTTGCCTCTTATAGCCGCAACTTCATCGACGTTGCGAAGCTGTGCAAGACCGTCAAGTGTTGCTCTGACGACGTTACAGGGGTTGTTGGATCTGAGAGCCTTAGCACGGATATCCTTGATGCCGACAGTCTCAACGACTGCACGGACAGGACCGCCGGCGATAACGCCGGTACCGGGTGCTGCGGGCTTGAGCAGGACGACGCCTGCGCCGAACTTACCTATAACCTCGTGGGGAATGGTTGTTCCCTTAAGTGAAACCTTCATCAGGTTCTTCTTCGCATCTTCGATACCCTTGCGGATGGCATCCGGAACTTCGCCGGACTTGCCGAGACCGAAGCCGACGATTCCGTTGCCGTCACCGACGACTACGAGAGCGGCGAACTTGAATATACGGCCGCCCTTAACGGTTTTCGATACGCGGTTGATAGTGACAACTCTTTCAGTGAGTTCATATGCCGATGCATCAATCTTAGCCAAAAGTATCCTCCCTTTCCTTAGAAGTTGAGGCCGCCCTCACGGGCGCCTTCGGCCAGTTCCTGAACACGGCCGTGATAAACGTAGCCGCCGCGGTCGAAAACAACATCGGTTATTCCCTTTTCGGCTGCTCTCTTTGCCAGTGTGATGCCCACCTTGCGGGCTGCGGATTTATTTCCGCCGTAATCCTCAAAATCCTTCTCAACAGTAGAGGCTGAAACAAGGGTCTTGCCTGAAACATCGTCTATGATCTGAGCATAGATGTGCTGCAGGGAGCGGAATACATTAAGGCGGGGGCATTCTGCAGTTCCGGAGATCTTAGCACGCACTCTGGTGTGGCGCTTCTGTCTTGCTTTCTTGCTGTCCGGTCTGTTAACCATAACTTTTCACTCCTTAACCTAAACTTACTTACCGCCCTTGCCGGCCTTGCCTTCCTTGCGGCGGATATGCTCATCAACATACTTGATGCCCTTGCCCTTGTACGGCTCGGGGGGACGCTTCTCGCGAACTTCCGCTGCAAACTGGCCGACCTTCTGCTTGTCGGGACCGGAGATAACGATCTTGTTGGGCGCGGGAACCTCGATGGTGATACCGTCGATCTCGGCCACTCTGACCTGATGCGAGAAACCGATATTGAGAACAAGCTCCTTGCCCTCTTTAGCGGCACGGTAACCTACGCCGTTGATTTCAAGCTCCTTCTTGTAGCCCTCGCTGACGCCGGTCACCATGTTGGCGACGAGTGTGCGGGTAAGACCGTGAAGGGACTTGTTGAGCTTGGTGTCATCGGGGCGCTTGACATGAACGGTCGCGCCTTCGACTTCGACAGCCATATTGCTGTGCACGGTTCTGGTAAGCTCGCCTTTGGCACCCTTAACGGTGACAGTGCTGCCGTCCACCTGCACAGTAACCCCTGCGGGGATTGCGATGGGTTTGTTTCCTATGCGTGACATCTACAGCACCTCCTTACCAGATAAATGCAAGGACTTCGCCGCCGACATTGGCTTTGCGTGCATCCTTGTCCGTCATAATGCCCTTGCTTGTTGAGAGGATAGCGATGCCAAGACCCTTCATGACTCTGGGCATATCCTCGCAGTTGGTATATATACGCAGACCGGGCTTTGAAACTCTGCGCAGACCGGTTATAACCTGTGACTTGTTGGGACCGTACTTGAGAGCGATCTCGATGACGCCCTGCTTGCCGTCGTCCTCAACCTTGAATCCCTTGATGTAACCCTCATCAAGAAGAATTTGAGCAATCGCCTTCTTCATATTGGATGCGGGAATCTTCACCGTATCATGCTTTGCGGAATTCGCATTGCGGATTCTTGTGAGCATATCGGCGATGGAATCAGTAATTTGCATACTGTTGAACCTCCTTTTGCAATTGCTCTTTTACCAGCTGGCCTTCTTGACGCCGGGGATCTGACCGGCATGAGCCAGCTCTCTGAAGCAGATGCGGCATACTCCGTATTTGCGAAGATAGGCGTGCGGTCTGCCGCAGATCTTACATCTGTTGTAAGCCCTTGAAGAATACTTAGCGGGTCTAGCCTGCTTAACCTTCATGGATGTTTTGGCCACCGTAATTCCTCCTTATTTTGCGAACGGAGCGCCCATGAGAGTGAGCAGCTCGCGTGCCTCTTCATCAGTATTAGCTGTTGTGACAAAGCAAATATCCATACCTCTGACCTTGTCAATCTTGTCGTACTCGATCTCGGGGAATATCAGCTGTTCCTTGATACCCAGAGAATAGTTGCCTCTGCCGTCGAAAGAGTTCGGGTTGATACCTCTGAAGTCTCTGACGCGGGGAAGAGCGAGATTGAAGAACCTGTCAAGGAACTCATACATTCTGTCTCCCCTGAGGGTAACCTTGGCACCGATTACCATGCCTTCACGGAGCTTGAAGTTAGCGATCGACTTCTTCGCTCTGCACATCACGGGTCTCTGACCGGTGATCTGCATGAGGTCGGAGACGACGGAATCGAGAACCTTGGAGTTCTCTCTTGCCTCGCCGCAAGCGATGTTGACCACAATCTTGTCAAGCTTCGGGATCTGCATGACGCTCTTATACTCGAACTTCTTCATAAGAGCAGGTGCAACTTCGTTTATATAGGTCTCTTTTAACCTTGCTGCCATTGTCATGCTCCTCCCTTATTCGAATTCTGCAAGGCAGTCGCTCTTCTTGCATGTGCGGACTTTCTTGCCTTTTGCGTTGATCTTGCTGCCGGTTCTGGTGGGTCTGCCGCACTTGGGGCAAACGAGCTGAACCTTATCTGCATAAAGGGCGCTTTCAGCCTTGATGAGACCGCCGGCCTCACCCATCTTGCGGGGCTTAACGTGCTTCGTGACGATATTCACGCCCTCGACAATAACCTTACCCTCGGAAGGGCTGACCTGGAGGACCTTGCCTCTCTTGCCGCGGTACTTGCCGTTGATGACGACAACCTCGTCACCGGTCTTAACATGAACCTTATTACTCATCGTTGCACCTCCGCCTTAAAGCACTTCGGGAGCCAGAGAGAGGATCTTGAGATAATCTTTCTCGCGCAGCTCTCTCGCTACCGGTCCAAAGATACGAGTGCCTTTGGGATTTTTGTCTTCTTTGATGATAACAGCTGCATTCTCATCGAAGCGAATGTAGGTGCCGTCATCACGGCGAACTCCTTTTGCAGTACGAACTACGACTGCCTTAACGACCTCGCCTTTTTTAACTACGCCGCCGGGTGCTGCTTTTTTAACCGAAGCAACTATGACGTCGCCGATATTGGCATACCTCCTGCCGGAACCTCCGAGAACGCGAATGCACATAATCTCCTTCGCGCCGGTGTTGTCGGCAACCTTGAGGTAACTCTGTTGCTGTATCACAGTGTCTGCCTCCTTACTGTTACCAAAAAATTATTTAGCCTTCTCGATGATCTCAACTACGCGCCATCTCTTGTCCTTGGACATCGGGCGGGTCTCCATGACGAGGACACGGTCGCCGATTCCGCAGGTGTTGTTCTCATCATGAGCCTTGAGCTTGATGGTGCGGTTAACGATCTTCTTGTAAAGCGGATGCTTTACCCTATCCTTGATGGAGACGACAACAGTCTTATCCATCTTATCGCTGGTCACAATGCCAACGCGAGTTTTTCTGAGGTTTCTTTCCATAAGTGTTGACCTCCCTTTCATCACGAATTGGCGCCGTGAAGCTCGATATCGCGCTGAACTGTCTTAATGCGCGCTATGTCCTTCTTGACGGCACTGATTCGCATCGGGTTGTCGAGCTGGTTAACAGCCTGCTGGAAGCGCAGTTTGAAAAGCTCATCCTTTAACTCAAGCAGCTTAGCATCCAGCTCTTTGGCGGAAAGTTTTCTTATTTCACTGGCTTTCATTCCTGTTCACCACCCGTTTCTTCCTTAGTTACAAATTTGCACTTGATGGGGAGCTTGTGAGCAGCAAGACGCATAGCCTCTTCTGCGAGCTCCTTATCAACGCCGGCAATTTCAAACATGACTCTGCCGGGCTTAACAACGGCAACCCAATACTCGGGAGCACCTTTACCGGAACCCATTCGGGTTTCAGCAGGCTTCTTGGTTACCGGCTTGTCGGGGAAAATCTTTATCCAGACCTGACCGCCACGCTTGATGTAACGGGTCATTGCGATACGGGCTGCCTCGATCTGGTTAGCGGTGATCCAGGCGGGCTCAAGAGCTACGAGACCGAAATCGCCGTAAGAGACCTTGTTGCCTCTCATGGCCTTACCGGTCATTCTGCCTCTCTGTACCCTGCGGTGCTTAACTCTCTTGGGTAACAGCATTAGCGAGCTCCCCCTTCCTTGCGTGATGATCTTCTTCTGTTATTGCTGCTGCGGTTGTCATGAAGAACCTCACCCTTGTAGATCCAGACCTTGACACCGATGCGACCGTAAGTGGTCTTGGCCTCGGCGAAGCCATAGTCGATGTCGGCTCTGATGGTCTGCAGCGGGATAGTACCCTCATGATACTGCTCTGTACGTGCTATTTCCGCACCGCCGAGGCGACCGGAAACCTGAGTCTTTATACCTCTTGCGCCAAGTCTCATGGTGCGTCCGATGGACTGCTTGAGAGCACGGCGGAAGGAAACTCTTCTTTCAAGCTGAGAAGCGATATTCTCAGCGACGAGCTGAGCGTCAAGGTCGGGCTGCTTAACTTCAACGATGTTGAGCGAAACCTCTTTGCCGCCGAGCTTGCTCTCGCAGAGCTTCTTGAGCTTCTCTATCTCAGCGCCGCCCTTGCCTATAACCATGCCGGGCTTTGCGCAGAAAATGTTGATGTTGACTCTCTTGGAATTGCGCTCGATCTCGATCTTGGGCACGCCTGCCGGAGCAAGGAGCTCAAGGAGGAATTCACGCAGCTTGTGATCTTCAACGAGTGTATCGCCGAAATCCTTGGGATCTGCGTACCAGCGTGACTCCCAGTCTTTAATTACACCGATTCTAAGACCGGTGGGATTAATTTTCTGTCCCATTGTTTAACCTCCTCCTCGCTTATTCCGCTTCCTTGAGCACCAGGGTGATGTGCGACGTCTTCTTGTTGATTCTGAACGCTCTGCCCTGAGCTCTCGCTCTTATTCTCTTGAGGGTCGGTCCCTGACCTACAGTGCACTCGCTGATGTAAAGATTGGAAGTGTCCATGTTCTTGTTCTCAGCGTTCGCTATAGCGGACTTCAAAAGTTTAAGAAGCGGTTCACACGCAGCCTTGGGCGTGTGTTTGAGAATTGCCAGCGCTTTGTCTGCCGGCTGATTGCGGATAAGGTCGAGAACTATCTGAACCTTGCGGGGAGCAATGCGCACATAGTTTGCCTTAGCCACTGCCTGAGGCATTGTATTATCCTGCATTGTTACACACTCCTTTCGACTGATTATTTACCGTTATTTGTTGTTTTGGAACCCGCATGACCCTTGAAAGTTCTGGTCGGTGCGAATTCACCGAGTTTATGTCCAACCATATCCTCTGTTACATACACGGGGACATGCTTGCGTCCGTCATGAACAGCGAAGGTGTGGCCGACAAATTCGGGAAAGATTGTGGAGCTGCGGCTCCAGGTCTTGAGAACCTGCTTGTTGCCGGACTTGTTCATCTCCACGACTCTCTCGAGCAGTTTAGGCTGCACGAAAGGTCCTTTTTTAACGCTTCTGCCCATTATTTCTGCTCCTTTCTCGACTTACTTGCCGTTGCGGCGCTTCACGATAAGCTTATCGGAGGCCTTCTTGGTGTTTCTCGTCTTATAGCCGAGTGCGGGCTTGCCCCACGGAGTGCAGGGACCGGGTCTGCCGATCGGGCTCTTGCCCTCACCGCCGCCGTGCGGGTGGTCGTTCGGGTTCATGACGGAGCCGCGGACGGTGGGTCTCCAGCCGAGGTGACGGCTGCGACCTGCCTTACCGATCTTGACATTCTCGTGGTCAACGTTGCCGACCTGACCGACTGTTGCCATGCAGGAAGCGGGAACGTTTCTCAGCTCGCCCGAGGGCAGACGAAGAAGGGCGTATGCGCCTTCCTTGGCCATGAGCTGTGCGGAGTTGCCCGCCGCTCTTGCCAGCTGACCGCCTCTGCCGGGATAAAGCTCAACATTGTGAACGAAAGTACCGGTGGGGATGTTGGTCAGGGGAAGCGCGTTGCCGACCTTGATATCGGCATCGGGACCTGCGACAACCGTGTCGCCCACTGCGAGGCCTGCGGGAGCGAGGATGTATCTCTTCTCGCCGTCGGCATACTCAAGCAGAGCTATATGAGCGGAACGGTTGGGATCGTACTCAAGTGTTTTAACAGTTGCAGAAACATCGAACTTATCGCGCTTGAAGTCGATTATACGATACTTTCTGCGGTTTCCGCCGCCGCGATGGCGAACGGTGATTCTGCCGTAGCTGTTGCGTCCGGAGTTCTTGGAGAGAGGAGCAAGAAGGCTTCTCTCGGGAGCAACCTTTGACAGCCCGGAGTAATCTGTGACCGACATGTTACGGCGACCGTTTGTTGTCGGCTTGTAAACTCTGATCGACATTTGGTTTCACTCTCCTCATAGCGGCTTTGCGGAGGTGTCGACCCTCCATACTTTACCGCCGGATTATTGGTTGATTATTACATCATGCCGTCGAAGAACTCGATGGTCTTGGAGTTCTCCGTAAGGGTCACTATAGCCTTTTTCCACGAGGAAGTGTATCCCTCGAAACGACCATAGCGGCGCTTCTTGCCGCGGCAGTTAACGGTGTTGACGCTCTTGACTTCGACCTTGAAGAGCTCTTCAACTGCCTTGGCGATCTCTATCTTGTTTGCGTCCTTGGCAACGGAGAAGGTGTACTTCTTGTCCGCTGTACCGAGCATGCTCTCCTCGGTGATGATAGGACGAAGGATGATGTCCTGTGCTATCTTGCTCATGCGTATACCTCCTCAATCTTCGATACGGCATCCTTGAGCACTACGAGAGAATCGCAGTTGAGGATATCGTAAACATTGAGTGTGCTGACAAGAGTGGTCTTGACGCCCTTGATGTTGCGAGCGCTTCTGTAGATGGTCTCATTCTTCTCAGGAAGGACGATGAGAACCTTCTTACCGGTCTCAAGAGCCTTGAGAACGCTGACAACTTCCTTGGTCTTGATCTCGTTCATCTCAAGGCTGTCGAGGACGATAAGCTCCTCAGCTGCGACCTTGGAGGAAAGAGCAGACTTCATAGCGAGTCTTCTGACCTTCTTGTTGACTGTCTTGCCGTACTCACGGGGCTTGGGGCCGAGTGCGATACCGCCGTGGGTCCACTGCGGGCTTCTGATGGAGCCCTGTCTTGCGCGGCCTGAACCCTTCTGTCTCCAGGGCTTCTTGCCGCCGCCTCTGACTTCAGCGCGTGTAAGGGTAGACTGAGTGCCCTGGCGCTGGTTTGCCAAATATGCTACCACGCAGAGGTGCATTGCCGAAGCGTTCGGGGTGATTGCGAAGATCGCGTCCGAAAGGGCAATGTCCGATACCTTCTTGCCGGTCTTGTCAAAAACTGAATAATTAGGCATTAAACTCTACTCCTTTCTTACACATTCTTAACGCTGTCTCTGATGAGAACAATGCCGCCCTTGGGGCCGGGGATGCCGCCCTTTATAGCGATAAGGTTGTTCTCAGCGTCGACCTTGACAATGTCAAGATTCTGGATAGTAACTCTCTCATGGCCGAGGTGACCTGCGAGCTTCTTTCCCTTGTAAACTCTCGAGGGATCGCTGCACGCGCCGAGAGAACCGGCGTGTCTTGCGTTGGGTCCGGTACCGTGAGTCATCTTGAGTCTGGAGAAGTTCCATCTCTTGATGGCGCCTGCGGTGCCCTTACCTTTGCTTGTACCGACAACGTCAACGTGATCGCCAACAGCGAAAACGTCGGCCTTGAGGATATCACCCACGTTGAGGCTCGACTGATCGTCAAGTCTGAACTCTCTGAGGGACTTCTTGGGGGCTGTGCCCGCCTTGTCGAAGTGACCCTTCATGGGCTTGTTGACTCTCTGAACTTTGACGTCGCCGAAGCCGAGCTGAACAGCTTCGTAGCCGTCGTTTTCAACAGTCTTCTTCATAACGACAGAGCAGGGGCCTGCCTCGACGACTGTTACGGGAACAACGTTTCCGTTTGCATCGAAGATCTGAGTCATGCCGATCTTCTTTCCGATGAGTGCTTTTTGCATAGTTCCTTTCTCCTCCTTTAGGTTATTGGTTGGCTCTCGCCAACTTGACCTGCGGCGTACATCATATCTGCGCTCTCACGCATATATATAATGTATTAGAGTTTGATCTCTATATCCACGCCTGCGGGAAGCTCAAGACCGGTAAGAGCTTCAACAGTCTTTGCTGAAGGTCTGATGATGTCTATGAGCCTTTTGTGTGTACGCTGCTCAAACTGCTCGCGGGAGTCCTTGTACTTGTGGACTGCGCGAAGGACGGTAACGACTTCCTTCTCTGTCGGGAGCGGTACGGGACCTGAGACCTGAGCATCGGTCCTCTTTGCGGTCTCTACGATCTTCTCCGCCGCCTTGTCGACGAGGTTGTGGTCATAGCCCTTGAGTCTGATTCTGATTTTTCCCTTT
>DJQG01000015.1 GCA_002438685.1 Ruminococcaceae bacterium UBA6392
GCCGGCACGAAGAATCTCGGACTTACGGGCATCAACACGCTGTCGCTCGGCATGATAGCCTCGTTCCTTGTGCTCTCGCGCAACTTTATAAACCCGATATCCCAGATGTCGAACCAGTTCAACTCGATTGTCAACGCCCTCGCGGGTGCCGAGCGAATCTTTACATTCATGGACGAAGAGCCCGAGCCCGATGACGGATATGTTACCCTCGTAAACGCGAAAGAGGAGAACGGCGAGATAGTCGAAGTCAAGGAGCACACCGGAATGTGGGCGTGGAAGCATCCCCACGGCGACGGCACTCTGACTTATACGAAGCTTGAGGGTCAGGTTGTGCTCGACCATGTCGATTTCGGCTACACGCCCGAAAAGGAAGTCCTCCACGATATCACGCTTTACGCGGAGCCGGGTCAGAAAGTAGCTTTCGTCGGCGCGACCGGAGCGGGAAAGACCACGATAACGAACCTCATAAACCGCTTCTATGACATAGCGGACGGCAAGATACGCTATGACGGAATAAATATCAACAAGATAAAGAAAGCGGATCTGCGCCGCAGTCTCGGCGTCGTGCTCCAGGATGTCAACCTGTTTACGGGCACTGTTATGGAAAACATCCGCTACGGCAACCCCGAGGCGACCGACGGGCAGTGTATCGCGGCGGCGAAGCTCGCGAATGCTGACGGCTTCATCCGCATGCTCCCGGATGGCTACAACACCGTGCTCAAGGGCGACGGCTCCGGACTTTCGCAGGGTCAGCGCCAGCTGATATCTATAGCCCGCGCGGCGGTCTCCGACCCGCCCGTCATGATCCTCGACGAGGCGACCTCTTCGATAGACACGCGCACCGAAGCCCTCGTCCAGGGCGGCATGGATAAGCTGATGAAAGGTCGCACGGTCTTTGTCATCGCGCACCGCCTCTCGACCGTCCAGAACTCCGATGTCATAATGGTGCTCGATCACGGTAGAATAATCGAGCGCGGCAACCACGAAAAGCTCATCGCCGAAAAGGGCACATACTATCGTCTCTATACCGGCGCGTTTGAGCTGGAATAAGCTAAGATATAATCAAAATGGAAGTCGAATTTTATTCGGCTTCCATTTTGCTGTTTGCGGTGCGGCGGATTTTAATCAGTCAATCGGCTCTTGACAAATTTTGCGCCGGCGGATATAATACCACAAAACCAATAAGTAGATTGCCACCGGGTAATGAAGCATTCGTATCTCGTCGTTAGGTCTTAGAAGACGGGATGGCGGGTGCTTATTTTTTTGGAGGTACAGCATGAAAAGCTATCAGAATCCGTTTAAAACACTCAAAAAGCACGAATGGGCAATATGGCTCGGGTCGCTTATTCTGGTTTCGGCGTCATTTCTGTTTTCACGGGAGCGGGATTATCTCACTCTCACCGCATCGCTTATCGGCGTCACTTCGCTCATATTCGTAGCCAAGGGCGATCCGATAGGTCAGGTTCTGACCGTCGTGTTCAGCATATTCTATTCCGTGATTTCTTTTAAATTTCGCTACTACGGCGAGATGATAACATATCTCGGCATGACCGCACCGATAGCCCTCGCCGCGGCAATATCATGGTTTCGACATCCGTACAAGGAGGGCGAAAACGAGGTGAAAGTGGCGCATGTCGGGGCGAAAAAGTGGGCAGTGCTGATTATTCTTACTGCGGCGGTAACTGCGGCGTTCTATTTTATTCTGAAATATTTCAACACCGCGAAGCTCGCGATAAGCACCGTTTCCGTCGCAACGAGCTTTATCGCCGCGTTGCTTACACTCCTGCGCTCGCCGCTCTATGGGCTCGGCTACGCTTCAAATGACATTGTGCTGATTATTATGTGGATAATGGCGACTGTCGACGACCCGTCGTATCTGCCGATGATAGTCTGCTTCTCGGTGTTCTTTGTCAATGACTGCTACGGCTTCATCAACTGGCGAAAGATCAGGCAGCGCCAGGGCGAAAATTAAATAAAAAATATAAACATTTGAAAATATGCTCATATCTGAAGTAAAAAAGTCGAATTTCCTGTTATATTATAGAAAGCAAAGACAGGAGGCGATACCGTGAAAGACAGGCATGAGGGTCTTGCCGAGATGAAGAAGGACGGCGTGACTTATTGCAATATGTTCTGGCTGTTCATGTTCGGAAATGTGCTCGGCGTTCTGCTCGAGGGCACATGGTGCAGGCTGGTTTTCGGTCACTGGGAGACGCATGTTGTGACTATCTGGGGTCCGTTCTGCCTGATTTACGGCATAGGCGCGGTTATGTTTTACATAAGCGGCGAAAAGATAAGGAGCAAGGGCTTCAAGGGCGTTGTCGCCCGGTTCTGCGTTATCGCGATAGTCGCCACGGTCTTTGAGCTCGCCTGCGGGTTGCTGCTCGAATACGGCATGGGCATGAAAGCGTGGGACTATTCAAAGAGCTTCATGAACTACAAGGGTCTCATCTGCCTGAAAATGACTCTGCTCTGGGGACTTGCGGGCGTTATCTTCGCCTATATGGTCGTGCCGAAGCTCAAAAAAGTGTTCGCGCGTATGCAGGGCACGGGCTGGAAGGTAGCGTGCGCCGCGGTGTCGATATTCATGATAATCAATCTTTCTTTTACCCTCGTGTGCATGGTGCGCTGGAAAGACCGCCGCGCGGGGATAGCCGCAACAACGCAGATAGGTCAGTATGTCGACAGCAAGTATGACGACGCGATGATGGCGAAGCGCTTCTGCGAATGGCATGTTATAAAAAATAAATAGTGTTCTGCAACGCGGGACTGCTTTCGGGCGGTCCCGTTTTTTGTTGCGGCTTTTTTTATTGTGTGGTATACTTTGGCATATAAACATTACGGAGGAAGA
>DJQG01000158.1:0-538 GCA_002438685.1 Ruminococcaceae bacterium UBA6392
CGCCGCGACGCTCGAAAAGTTCAGCGCGATGAGCAATGAAGTGACGGTAGTACCGATATTCGCGCCCATTATGACGCCGACCGCCTGCGCGAGCGACATCATGCCCGCGTTGACGAAGCCGACGACCATAACGGTCGTTGCGGTTGACGACTGGATTATCGCCGTGACGACAAAGCCGACGAGCACTGCGAGGAAGCGGTTTCCGGTAAGCACTTCGAGCATTCTCTTGAGCTTGGCGCCGGCTGCGTTTTCGAGTCCGTCGCCCATCGTCCTGATGCCGAAGAGGAACAGACCGAGTCCGCCCGCCATCGACAGAATATTAGCTACGCTCATATTTCAGTCCCCTTATTTTCGTTTTCCTGTCCATTTTCATTTTCTGTTTATGAGACTCGAAGAAAGTCAAAATATCACACATATATCTTATCAGCTATTCCTGCAAATGTAAACCGCAAAAATAATATTAAAGCGGCGGAACATGGGTTTATCATCCGTATTCTGCCGCTTTTTGATATCAATTTTTCGCTTTTCTGCGTTTTGT
>DJQG01000158.1:617-5694 GCA_002438685.1 Ruminococcaceae bacterium UBA6392
AGAGTATGCCTTTTTTGAGGTCGTCGCCGAACGCACTCGCCATAATTCCGGCAAAAGTAGGGCCGGAAGAACAGCCGAGGTCGCCGCCGAGCGCCAGAAGCGCGAACATCACCGTTCCGCCGCCCTTTATCCCCGCAGACGCCTTGCTGAACGTTCCCGGCCACATGATGCCGACCGAGAAGCCGCACATCGCGACTCCGACAAGTCCGAGCACGGCGGAGGAGCTGAGCGCAATGAGCAGATAAGACGCCATGCACAGCGCGCCGCTGAAAATCATCATGCCGTCGAGGTCGATTTTGTCGCCGAATTTGCCGTATATCACGCGCGACACGCCCATGAGCACAGAGAAGAGCATGGGACCGGCGAGATCGCCGACGGTCTTCGAGACGCCGAGACCCTTTTCCGCAAAGGTCGAAGCCCACTGGCTGACCGCCTGCTCGCTCGCGCCGGAGCAGAGTATCAGCAGCATGAATATCCAGAACATCCTGTTGCCGAGCAGCTGTTTAAAAGAGAGACCCGTCTCCCCCTCTTCGATAAGCGGAGCTATCGGAACGCGGATAAAATTCAGGGCGTTGACTATCGGCACGACTGCCCAGATAAGGGCGAGATACTTCCAATTAGCCGTTGTGAATATCGAGAAATAGAGCGTCGAGATACCGACGACGGCGACGCTGCCCCAGCAATAGAACGAGTGGAGCAGGCTCATCATCTTCTCTTTGTTGTCCGTCGGGCACGCCTCGACTATCGGGCTGACTATGACTTCGAGCAGTCCGCCGCCGACCGCGTAGAGCACGACGGAAATGAGCAAGCCGACAAACGGCGAAGGCAGAATCTCCGGCAAAACGGTCAATGATATGAGTCCCGCCGCCGCGAACACATGGGCCATAATCGCCGCCGCGCGGTAGCCTATCTTATCTATAAAGAACGCGGAGAGAAAGTCGATGCAAAGCTGGAGAATAAAATTGACGGTTATCAGTGCGGTTATCTTTGAAAGCTCGATGCCGTAGCTCTTATTGAAAGTCAAAAACAGCAGCGGCACAAAGTTGTTGACTATCGCCTGGACGACATAGCCCGTGAAACAGGCGTTGACGGTAGATTTATAATTTTTCTTCATGACTTCGCCTTCTTTCTGCGGCGCGGAATAATGAACTCGCGCACAAGCATTATCACCGACAGAGTCAGCGGGAATATGACGGCGCAGAGTATGCCCTTTTTGAGGTCATCGCCGAAGAAGCTCGCCATCATTCCTGCGAATGTCGGACCCGCCGAGCAGCCGATATCGCCGCCGAGGCAGAGGATCGCATACATCGCCGTTCCGCCGCCGTGGAGCGCGGAGGACATCTTGCCTATCGTGCCCGGCCAAAGGATACCCGCAGACAGTCCGCACACGGCGACGCCGACAAGCCCGAGAACAGGCGAAGAGGTCAGCGAAATAAGAAAATAAGAAGCCGTGCAGACACACCCGCTCAGGAGCATCATTGAATCGAGATTTATTCTGTTGCCGAACTTGCCGTACATAAAGCGCGACACGCCCATAAGAATCGAGAAGAGCATGGGACCCGCCAGGTCGCCGACGGTTTTCGTGAGCCCGAGCGCCTTTTCGGCGAAAGTCGAAGCCCACTGGCTGACCGCCTGCTCGCTCGAACCGGCGCAGAGGATAAGCACCATGAATATCCAAAACGCTTTTGTTTTGAGCATATCTTTTATCGAGAGCTTCTCTTCATCCTCGCCGACGACGGGCGCTATCGGCACGCGGGTGAACATAACGGCGTTGACTATCGGGAGAATCGCCCATATCAGCGACATGATCTTCCAGTTCGCCGTCGAAAACAGCGCGAAGAACAGAGTCGATATGCCGACCGCCGCGACGCTGCCCCAGCAATAAAACGAATGGAGCAGGCAGAGCAGCTGATTTGAATTTGCCGAGGGGCAGGAATTGACTATAGGATTTATCGTGATATCCAAAAGACCCGCTCCGACTGCGTAGCAGAACACGGAGATAAGCAGTCCCGCGAAAGCCGAGGGCAGTATCTCCGGCAGGATAGTCATAAAGATAAGACCCGTCGCGCACATCGCATGGGCGAGCACCGTTGAAGCGCGGTAGCCGATGCGGTCGACGAACAGCACGGCGGTCAGATCGACGAATATCTGAATAAAAAAGTTCGCGGTAATTAAAACAGTTATCTTCGAAAGCTCGATGCCGTACTGCGCCTGAAATGTCAAAAACAGCAGCGGCGCAAAATTATTGACGACCGCCTGCACGACGAACGCCGTGAAGCTCGCCGCAACAGTATGTTTATATCCTATCTTTTTCATTTTCGTTCCCCCAACAGAGAATTGCACACAAAAGGCATTTTAGCACAAAGCGAAAGTTAAATCCATAGATTTTGAAAAAAGGGCAAGGTGCTCAAAAATTGCAGAAATGCGGCGGCGAGTTAGGTCATAAATGCAGACAAAAAGCGAACCGCCGGACGGAAGTCCGACGGTTCACCTGTTTGTTACTTATTGTTCAAAAGTTCAATCAATGGATTGCCGGTATATTAATATTCGGGAAAAGCCATTTAAGCGAAACAATATAAAGAACTTTATTGAGGAAATTACCTATCCACAGAACTATTGAATAAGGAATTCTCACTATCCATGCGGTATGAATCGAACCAACAGTTTCAGTCGCACCGCAATCGGCGCACTCGCGGGTCTTTGTACCGTTCTTAAACACTGTTGCATCCTTATTGAGCTTCCACTCGCCCCAGTTATGCTCTTCTGTTTCAGTCAATCCGCAGCCGGAGCAGGTCTTTGTATGGGTATTTCCGTTTTCGTCATCGATCCACTCGCTCCATGCATGTCCGAGTGCATCAATATTGCCGTCAACATAAGTGTATCCGCATATCTTGCAGACATGAGTGGTATATCCCGCCTCAGTGCAGGTAGCTTCTTTGACCGTAACATCGAAATCGCAGTTTGCGCTCTCAAAATTATGGCATCTTGAGCAGGTACGCGAATGAGTACCGTTATTGTTCTTATACCAATCGTTATAGTCATGACCAAGCGCGGGGATAACATACGTATCGAACTTCGCACCGCAATCGGCGCAGAAGATACCGCCAATTCCGTCGGTCGTGCAGGTCGCTTCGGTAACAGTCTCTCTGTAGCCTTCTTTATGCTTGTGCATCTCAAAAGACTTTGTCTCGAGAACCTCATCGCAGCGGGTGCAGTAACGGCTCATCTGACCGTCATGGTTTGCAGTGGGCTCAAAGTCGACCTTCCAGACTCCTTCGTCATGACCGAGCGCGTTAACAGTACGTTTATCAATAGCTTTACCGCAGCGAGTGCAGAAGAGAACTTCCTGTCCGTCCTCGCGGCATGTGGGATTTGTAACAACTACCCAAGTTCCGTCATCATGACCGAGAGCTGCTATTGAACGGCTGTCGATAACCTTGCCGCAGCGGGTGCAATAGCAGGTCTCCTCGCCCTTGCTGTCGCAGGCAGGCTGTGCGGTAACGACCCATTTGCCGCCGTCATGACCGAGGGCTTCCACCGCGCGAGTCTCTATAAGTTCATTACATTCCGGGCAATATGCCGACTGCTCGCCGCTTGCCGTGCAGGTAGGAGCAACTGTAGTTACCCAGATAGCATTTTCGTGGTCGTGACCCTTTGCGGGGATAACATCGAAATAAGTAAATTCGCATCTCTTGCATACATACTTCATTTCGCCCTTACCCTTACAGGTAGCTTCGGTTATAACCTCGCTCGCATAATCATGACCGAGAGGAGCAATCTGGCGGCTGTTAAGCTCCACATTGCAGCGGGTGCAGTAAACCTTTTCGGTTCCTTCGCCAAGGCAGGTGGGTTCAACGGTCGTTACCCATGCTCCGTCGCTGTGACCGAGAGCAGGCACATAGCTGTCGGTATAGCTGTCGCCGCAGGAGCAGGTGTGTGTAGTGTAACCCTGAGATGTGCAGGTTGGTGCGGTAACAGCGGAAGTATAGGAGTGGCTGTGAGGAGGTGTAGAACCGCCGCCAGTCCAATTCTTACCTCTTGTTATAGCCATTGATGTTCCATAACTCCATTCGATAACATGCTTTCGAACCTTATTATCGTGTTCCCAGTTACTATCTAAGGCTGTCACTCCAGTATTATCGTGAGATATATAAATGAAGCTATGACCGGAAACACGAATTACAGCGCCCGTCCTTACACCAGAACTGTCCATACCGCTCTTGTTAAAATTCCCCCTATATATTAGAGCTATCCTAACATTGTCTGATGAATTCTGTGCATAAATATACCAAAGGCAATAATTCGCAAAGCCTGCGCAAGACCAAGCCCTAGATGTAATACTACCATTATAAGCAAAGTGTTCGGGCAAAAGGTCTACAGAATCAGGAACCAACCCCATTGTATTTTTCAGCCAAGCTTTTTTTATGATATATTCATTATAGCATTCGTCACCACGATCTTGACCATAATACCCCTGCGTTGTTGTAAAATATTTACCTACCAACGCGTTAGCCAGCTGCATTGTTCTTTCTGTTGCAGTTGCCGCATCAACCGTATGAGATGCATCAGCAGCGGAGGCCGTCAAGCTCATCGGCATAACTCCGACCATCATAGTCAACGCCAGAACAAGCGCCAAAAGCCCGCTGAAAATTTTACTGCTTTTACTTTTCATTCTCATTGTTTTGTGGTAAAATACCACTGTCTCCTTGTCATATTTACGCTCACTTCAAGGGACATCAGTTCGCGTAGAGCCGAACGAGCGTATAGACGCAAGCTCTTCTGCGAACGACCGGGGAACAGTGCCTGCCCGCACTGTTCTCCTTTTTGTAAAGCACGGGTTAACCGAATCCGACTTTACAAACCAAATTGCTGCATAAATCACCCTCTATTCAATTATTCTATATATCACGAACAGCGCAGCTGTCCGATATATGCCTTTTGCTTCTTGCCGCCGATGGCGGCATAGGGGCGTCGGGTCGCCGCAGTCCCCGAAGTGCGGGTCAATGAATTTTGTGCAGACTTTGCGGCTAACCCCTCAGTCTTGGCTTCGCCAATCCAGCTCCCCTGCAGGGGAGCC
>DJQG01000072.1 GCA_002438685.1 Ruminococcaceae bacterium UBA6392
GCAAGCCGTTCCCTCGCTCTCCTCAGTTAGCTATTACTACTGCGGCGCGGCTATTGAAAGTATGATTACAAAAATTAGTTGAGTCGCTTACCTTTACTTTGCTATGACTCGAGTGATAGACAACCCCCAATTTGCCAATCCATTAATCGCATCATGCGCCTTTGTCGGTGCGGCGGCTTTTTTTGTGCCGCGATAATGTTGCTTTGAATATAATATAAAGACAAAAAGCGTAAAACTGTTGCAATAATGTTACATTTCAACTTATTGTTGAATCGTGTCGGATGTTGTATACTCATTTCGGATAAATTTTTCCCGCGTCTGATGAGCGGGTATAACGAGGAGGATATCATTTTGTCAACAGCATGTTTTTATGCCGCGCTCGCGGCAGGCATCGCGGCGGTCGTCGTTTTCCTTGTCCTGCGCGTGAAATACGGCGGGCTCAAGGGGCTCTTTTCAAAGGCGATAGCGAGCTTCTTCTTCCTGCTTACGGCGCTCTGCGCGGCGGCGGTCAACCCGGGTCACGAGGTGTATGCCGGGCTTATCGTGTTCGGTCTTGCGCTCGGTCTCTCGGGCGACATATGGCTCGATCTGAAATGGATATATGAAAAGGATATGGAGAAGTTCCTCAACGCCGGATTCATAGCGTTCATGATAGGTCATGTGTTCTACATAGGCGCGATTTATAAATTCGCCGGCAACTGGAGCGTGCTCACGGCTGTTCTGCCGATAATAATTTCTGTTGTTGTCGCCATAGGCAATGTTATCGTCAGCGAAAAGCTGCTCAAGCTCAAGTTCGGCAAGTTCAGAACGATAGTCGGCGTCTACACCTTCTTCCTGTTCATGACCTTTGCCGTCAGCGCGGTCGCGATGCTCAACAATTCCTTTGCAAAGCAGTGGATCCTCATGGCGATCGGCGGAATACTGTTCATCCTCTCGGATGCTGTGCTGTCGAATATGTATTTCAAAGAAGGCGAAAACACGAAGCCCAATGTCGTTATAAACCACACTCTTTACTATGCGGCGCAGTTTATAATAGCGTCTTCGGTACTTTTTATAAAATAATCCGAAAAACCGCTTGACAAAATCTCTTCGGGCTGTTAAAATAATGCTTATAACAAAGCAGAGTGACGCATTGTGCCGCAGCTCTCACCTCCGGGGTTTTGTCCGCGCGGGTCAATAAGAACGGATTTTATTTCTGTTGATTATTGAGCGAGGGCATCTCTGTGCCCTCGCTTTGATTTTTCCGGTAGAACCGGTCAGAGCATATGGAGGTGCTGGTTATAGGTATCAAAGAAATGCAGATCAATGAAGAGATCACGGACAAAGAGGTCAGGCTCATAAGCAATGACGGTGAACAGCTCGGTATCGTTTCCGCCGCTCAGGCTCAGAAGCTTGCCGCAGAGAAAAATCTCGACCTTGTCAAGATAGCTCCGCAGGCAAAGCCGCCCGTCTGTAAGATCATGGACTACGGCAAATATCGTTTTGAGCAGTCCAAGAGGGAGAAGGAAGCGAAGAAGAATCAGCGTGTGATCGAGATAAAGGAGATCCGCCTTTCGCCCAACATTGACGTACATGATTTTGATACGAAAGTCGGTCACGCCAGAAAGTTCCTGTCGGCAGGCAACAAGACCAAGGTCTCGATCCGCTTCCGCGGACGCGAGATGACCCACACCGATCTCGGACTGACTATAATGGCTCAGTTTGCGGAGAAGTGCGCGGATATCGCCTCGGTCGAGAAGCCGGCGAAGCTTGAGGGACGCCAGATGCTCATGTTCCTCGCTCCCAAGAGCGCAAAGTGATTATCCCGGTAAAATACCGGTCAAAAAGTTGAAGGAGGAAAAGAACTCATGCCCAAGATCAAAACTCACAGCGGTGCTAAAAAGCGCTTCAAGCTGTCAAAAAACGGTAAGCCGATACGTGCACACGCAAACAAGTCTCACATCCTTACCAAGAAGAGCACAAAGCGTAAGAGAAATCTTCGCAAGACCTCTGTTGCAGACACCACCAACGTAAAGCAGATCAAGAAGCTTATCCCTTACAAATAAGAGACAGCCAACCACTCATTAATTATTCGGAGGTAGAAAACCATGGCACGTATCAAAGGTGCAACAATGACTCGCAAGAGAAGAAATAAAGTTCTGAAGCTTGCCAAGGGCTACTATGGCTCAAAGCACAGCCTTTTCAAGACCGCCAAGCAGGCTGTCATGAAGAGTGGCCAGTACGCTTATATCGGCCGCAAGCAGAAGAAGCGTGACTTCCGCAGCCTGTGGATCACCAGAATCTCCGCTGCCGCGAAGCTCAACGGCATGAACTATTCCACGTTCATCAACGGTCTGAAGAAGGCCGGCATCGATCTCAACCGCAAGATGCTCTCCGAGATCGCCATCAGCGATCCCGCCGCTTTCACCGCTCTGACCGAGCAGGCCAAGGCTGCCCTCAAGTAAGTGATCGGAGATTTTCGGGTAGAGACTCAATCTGAAAGTTAAGGGGCTGCTGATGCAGTCCCTTATTTCATATCGGAGGAAAAAAGATGGATTTCGAAAAGATCTCGTCGCGTTCCAACGAAAAAGTGAAGCTTTTCCGGCATCTGTCGCAGAGCGCCTCGTTCCGCAGGGAAACGGGGCTGTTTGCGCTTGAGGGCGCGCGCCTGTGCTCGGATGTTGCAAAGACCGGTATAGAAATAAAGACCGCGTTCTTCACAAAAGAAGCTCTCGAAAAGTATCCGGACTATATCTCTGCCGTCGCCGAAAAGGCGGAGCAGGCGTTCGAGATACCGCATGAGCTCGCCGGAACTCTCTCCGATACACGCGAGGCGCAGGGCGTTTTCTGCATCTGCGTCAAGCGAAAAGAGGCGGAACTGGAGACGATAGACCCCAAGGGGACATATATAGCACTCGACAATATGCAAGATCCGTCGAATCTCGGCGCGGTGCTCAGAACCGCAGAGGCGTTCGGCATGAGCGGCGTCATAGTCGACGGCGGGTGCGATATATATAACCCGAAAGCGCTTCGCGCCGCGATGGGTTCTTCAATGCGAATTTCTGTTTTGACAACAGGAAATTTGCCCTCTCTCTTGATTTTTGCCGCCAAAAAGGGTATGCTTACCTTAGCTTCCACGCCGTCCGACGGGGCAAAGAAGATAACCGATATGAGTTTTTCCGGCTCCGTTATCTGCGTTGTCGGCAACGAGGGCAGCGGAATATCGCCCGAGGTCATGTCCGCCTGTACTCTGCCCGTGACTATTCCGATGCGCGGGCGCGCGGAGTCCTTGAACGCCGCGGCGGCAGCCGCAGTGCTTATGTGGGAGCTGACAAAATAACACACGGAGGCTTCAATGGACAAGAAAGCCTACTGGCTCTGGCTCCGGGAAGCTCTTGGCGCAGGAGCTGTCACAGATGAGATTACCGCTGTGTTTCCATCCCCCGAGGAGATGTACTCAAGGGGCGAGATAGAATGGCGATTGAGCGGTGTACTCACCAACAGACAGATAGAAAAACTCAAACAATGCTCTCCCGAAAAGGCGCAGGGCATTGTTGATATTTGCCGTGATAACGGCTGGACAGTCCTCACTCCGGACGACGAGGACTATCCGCAAAAGCTCAGAAGTCTGCGCAATATGCCGCTGGCGCTCTTCGTCAGGGGCGACATAAAACGCGTGACACAGCGCGTGTGCATTGCCGTTGTCGGCACGAGAAAAGCCTCGTTTCAGGGCAGCTACCTCGCGCACCGCTATGCCGCGGCGCTTGCATATTCCGGCATTTGCGTCGTCTCCGGCGCGGCGATGGGCATCGACAGCTGCGCGCACAACGGCGCGCTCGACTCCGGCGGAGTTACGGCGGCGGTGCTCGGCTGCGGCTTCGGATACAAATATCTTATGGAAAACGAATATCTGCGCGACTGCGTGGCTCAGAGCGGCGCGCTGATAACGGAGTTCCCGCCCGGCTTTCCGCCCTCGGCGAGAACGTTCCCGATAAGAAACAGAATAATTTCGGGACTCTGCGACGCTACAATAGTCATCGAGGCGGGAGTCAAGAGCGGCTCGCTTATTACCGCGAACTGTGCTCTCGAACAGGGACGCGATGTGTTCGCGCCGCCCGGTGATGTGTTCAACTCGTCTTACGCCGGGGCGAATCGGCTGATAAGAGACGGCGCAAGACCGCTTTTGTCAATTTACGATCTGATAACCGAATACTCCGTGCGCTATCCCGACAAGATAAAGCCGGAGGATATGGCAAAGGCACTCGAATATCTGAGCGGCAAGCGCGAGCTGACGCAGGAGCAGGCGAAGGAAGAACCGAAGACCGTCGAGCGTCCGCACGAATCGGTCAAAAAGTTTGAGTCCGAGCCGAAGCCCGAGGAGTTCAGGGTCAAAAAGCTCGTGTCGATACCTGTCGGACTCTCCGAAAAGGCGAAGAAAATATACGAATCAATGGGAGAAGAACCTCTGTTTGCAGACGAGATAGCGGCGAAGACCGGATTGGCGCCGTGGGAAGTGGTCAGTTCGATGACCGAGCTGGAGCTTGAAGATCTCGTGTGTCTGTGCGCAGGGAAACGATACAAAAAAATTTGAACAGGGGAGCAAACGAAATGTCCACTTTAGTTATAGTCGAGTCGCCCGCAAAGGCGAAGACAATCAAAAAATATCTCGGACCCGGCTATGAGGTAGTCGCCTCGATGGGTCATGTCCGCGACCTGCCCGCGGCGAAGCTGAGCGTCGATGTCAAGCATAACTTCGCGCCGAAATACGCCGTTATAAAAGGAAAAGAGAAGCTCGTCAGCGAGCTGAAAAAAGATGTTGAAAAAAGCGATAAAGTTATCCTCGCAACCGACCCCGATCGCGAGGGAGAAGCGATATCGTGGCACCTTTCGACCCTGCTCGATCTCAATCTTGAGGACAAGAACAGAGTCACCTTCAACGAGATAACCAAAACCGGGATCAAGAACGGCATGGAGCATCCGCGCGCCGTCGATATGAACCTCGTCAACGCACAGCAGGCGAGAAGAATACTCGACAGACTCGTCGGTTATCGCCTGAGCCCGTTCATTTCGCAGAAGATACGCCGCGGACTTTCCGCCGGACGCGTTCAGAGTGTCGCGGTGCGCATGATAGTTGACCGCGAGGAGGAGATCCGCGCGTTCAAGCCTGAGGAATATTGGACGATAGACGCGAAGTTCATCGCTCCGTCCCGCAAGGTGTTTTCCGCATCGCTCTACGGCGACGAAAACGGCAAGATAAAAATAGAGAACAAAGAGCAGTCGGACGCTATTCTCAGCCGCCTCGACGGCGCTTCGTATACAGTTAAGACCCTCAAAAAGGGCACGAGGAAGAAGAATCCCGCGCCGCCCTTTACCACCTCCACCCTCCAGCAGGAGGCTTCGAGGAAGCTCGGCTTCCAGACTCAGAAGACCATGCGCACCGCGCAGGAGCTGTATGAGGGCGTCGATGTTCAGGGTATCGGCACGACCGGTCTTATAACCTACATGAGAACCGACTCTCTGAGAATATCCGAGGAGGCGCGCGCCCAGGCTGCCGCCGCTATAGAAGATATCTTCGGCAAGGAGTATCTGCCCGACAAGCCCCGCTATTACAAGACCGGAGCCAACGCGCAGGACGGCCACGAGGCTATCCGCCCCGCGACCCCGTCGATAACCCCCGAGCGCGTCAAAGATTCGCTGACTTCGGATCAGTATAAGCTCTATAATCTCATCTGGAAGCGCTTCATGGCGAGCCTCATGGCGAGCTGCGTTCAGGATACGGTGAAGCTTGAGATAGCCGGAGCAAACGAAAAGGACGCCGCCGAGGGCAAATACTGCCTGTTCACCGCCGCCGGTTATTCCGTGCGCTTCGACGGCTTTACAAAAGTATATGAGATAAGCGACGACGAGAGCAAGGGCTCGCTCCTGCCCGAGATAAAGGTCGGGGACACCGCGAAGCTCAAGGAGCTCATCCCCTCGCAGCACTTCACTTCGCCTCCGCCGCGCTTCACCGAAGCGTCGCTCGTCAAGGAGTTCGAGGAAAAGGGTATTGGCAGACCGAGTACCTATTCAACAATAATCACTACTATAGTCAAGAGAAACTATGTCAAGCGCGAGTCGAAGCAGTTCGTGCCCACCGAACTCGGCGAGGCGACAACGAAGCTGCTCAAAGAGAAGTTCCCGCGCATAGTCAACGTCAAGTTCACCGCGCAGATGGAGGATATGCTCGACCGCGTCGATTCCGGCGATATCGACTATGTTTCCGTCCTCGACGATTTCTACGGCGAGTTCGAGAAGTCGCTCGACAAGGCGAAAGCCGAGATGAAGGATGTCAAGATCCAGCTCGAAGAGGATATAACCGATATCCCCTGCGAGAAGTGCGGCAGAATGATGGTCATAAAGACCGGACGCTACGGCAGATTCCTTGCCTGCCCCGGTTATCCCGAGTGCAAGAACGCGAAGCCGCTCGTGCTCGAAACGAACGCAAAGTGCCCCAAGTGCGGCGCAAAGGTCATCGAGAGAAAGACGAAGAGGGGTTATACTTTCTACGGTTGCTCAAATTGGCCGAACTGCGACTTCATGACCTGGGATAAGCCGACTGATGAGATATGCCCGCAGTGCGGCAAGTCCCTGTTCAAGAAGAAGGGCGGCGTTGTCGAATGCCTCAACGAGGGCTGCGGATATACGAAAAAGAGCGCAAGAAAAGGTAAAAAAACCGATGAATAAAGTTACCGTTATAGGAGCGGGCTTCGCGGGCGTTGAAGCCGCAAGACAGCTGTCTTGCGCGGGGATAAGAGTTACCCTGTGCGAGATGAAGCCGCAAAAATTCTCGCCCGCCCATTCGAGCCCGAACTTCGCCGAACTCGTCTGCTCAAACTCCTTCAAGGCCTTGCGCACCGCGAGCGCCGCGGGCGAACTCAAAGCCGAGATGGAGATGCTCGGCTCGCTCTGCGTGAGCTGCGCCAAGGCGACTGCCGTTCCCGCGGGCGGAGCTTTAGCCGTTGACAGAGACGATTTTTCCGCCCTTGTCACAAAGACGGTCGAAGAAGATCCGCTCATAGATATAGTCCGCGGCGAGGTGACGGAGATACCCGCAGACGGCGTTGTGATTATCGCTGCGGGTCCGCTCGCGTCCGACGCGCTCGCTGAGGAGATAGAGAAAATCTGCCCCGGACATCTGAGCTTCTACGATGCCGCCGCGCCGATAGTCTCGGCTCAGAGCCTCGATATGTCCTGCGCGTTCAAGCAGTCGCGCTATGACAGAGGCGGCGAGGATGACTATATAAACTGCCCGATGAACAAAGAGGAATATGAGGCGTTTTACGAAGCCCTTGTCGGCGCGGAGAGCGCCGAAACCCACTCGTTTGACAGGCGCAAGGGCGTCTACGAGGGCTGTATGCCGATAGAAGTTATGGCTCTGCGCGGTCAGGACACTATCCGCTTCGGACCGATGAAACCCGTCGGTCTGCGCGATCCGCGCACGGGACACAGACCGTGGGCGGTGCTCCAGCTCAGAAAAGAGAACTCGGCGGGTACAATGTACAACCTCGTCGGCTTCCAGACGAATCTGAAATTCGGCGAGCAGAAGCGTGTTTTCTCTATGATACCCGCGCTCAAAAATGCGGAGTTCGTGCGCTACGGCGTCATGCACCGCAACACATTTATAAATTCACCCAAGCTCCTCGGCGCGGATTTCTCGCTCAGGAGTGACAGACGAATATTCTTCGCGGGTCAGATAACCGGCGTGGAGGGCTATATGGAGTCCGCCGCCTCGGGAATACTCGCCGGCATCAACGCCGCGCGGTATATAAACGGAAAAGACCCGTTCGTCATGCCCGGGGACACCGTCATGGGTGCGCTCGCACGCTATATCAGCGACGAGAGTGTGACGGATTTTCAGCCCATGGGCGCAAACTTCGGAATACTTCCGCCCCTCGACGAGCGCATCCGCTCGAAGCAGGAGCGTTATGAGAAGATCTCGCAGCGGGGACTCGAGTCTGCGGGAAAATATATCGAAGGAGAGAATGAAAAATGAAGATTATAGTTGATGCTTTCGGCGGCGACAATGCACCTCTTGAGGTTATCAAGGGCAGCCGCAATGCAAAGGACGATCTCGGCGTTGATATAGTTCTCGTCGGCGACAAGGAAAAGATATTCTCCTGTGCCGCGCAGAACAAGATATCGCTCACGGGCATTGATATTATAGACGCCCCGGATGTTATCGCCATGACCGATCAGCCCGGCGAGATACTCAAGAGCAAGAAAAAATGCTCCATGGCTGTCGGACTTCAGGCTCTTGCGGACGGCAAGGGCGACGCATTCGTCAGTGCCGGTTCAACCGGCGCGCTCGTCATGGGTGCGACCTTTATCGTAAAGCGCATCAAGGGCGTAAAACGCCCGGCGATAGGCAGCGTCCTGCCCTCGAACGACAAGCCGTTTCTTCTGCTCGACTGCGGCGCGAACGCAGATTGCACCGCGGAGCATTTAAAGCAGTTCGCCCAGATGGGCGCGATATATTCGGAGAAGTTCGTAAAAGTTCAGTCTCCGCGCGTGGCTCTTGCGAATATCGGCACCGAGGACAGCAAGGGCGACCGCCTGCGCCATGAGGCGTTTGATCTGCTCAAAGAGACGAAGGGCATCAACTTCATCGGCAACGTCGAGACTCGCGACGTGCCCTACGGCTGCTGCGACGTGCTTGTCGCGGACGGCTTCACGGGCAACATTATCCTAAAGCTCTATGAGGGCGTCGCGGGCGCGATGATGGCGAATATCAAGAACATCTTCAAGAAGAGCTCGATAACCATGCTCGCCGCCATGATGGTCAAGGGCGGTCTGCTCGGTCTTAAAATGAGAATGGATTATTCCGAGTTTGGCGGCGCACCGCTGCTCGGAGTCAACGGCGTTGTTATCAAGGCGCACGGCTCGTCCGACGCAAAGGCTATCCGCAACGCCATAAGGCAGGCAAAGACCTGCGCAGAAAAAAATATAGTCGGCACCATTGCACAGAGCGTCAAGGAAGCTGCCGACGCGGAGTAAGAAAATGGACAACAGAGAACTCGAAAAGAAAATAGGCTATAATTTCAAGAACAAAAAGCTGCTCACCGAGGCGCTGACCCACTCGTCATACGCCAACGAGCGACAGGACGGCACGCGCTGCAACGAGCGCCTGGAATTTCTGGGCGACTCGGTTCTCGGCTTTATCTCCGCCGAGCATTTCTTCCATCATTTCAAGCACCTGCCCGAGGGCGAATTAACGAAGAGACGCGCTTATTTCGTCTGTGAGAAGTCACTGAGCGAATTTGCACGCACTCTCGGTATCGGGGACTATCTGCTCTTCGGCAAGGGCGAAGTGCTCACCGGCGGCAAGGATCGCCCGTCTATCCTCGCCGATGCATTTGAGGCTGTGCTCGCCGCTATCTATCTCGACGGCGGCATAGAGCCGGCGAAGAAGTTCGTTTTCCGTTTTATAGATAAGGCGGACGAGGAGAAGCCGGTCGTCACGGACTACAAGACCACTTTGCAAGAAATAGTCCAGCGCAACCCCGAGGAGGCAGTCGAATATGTCCTCGTCGGCGAGAGCGGACCCGATCACAACAAGACCTTCAGCGTCGAAGTCAATCTCAACAGCAATGTCATCGGTCACGGCTCGGGCAGAAGCAAGAAGATAGCCGAGCAGGCGGCGGCAAAAGAGGCTCTGGAACTCATGGGGCTCAAGGCATGAAACATATAAACGTCTCCGTATTCGTTCCCCACGCGGGCTGCCCGCACCAGTGCAGCTTCTGCAACCAGAGGAGTATTTCGGGCGCGAAGAACCAGCCGACAGCGCAGGATGTGCGCGACGCGGCGATTGTCGCCATGCGCTCGTCACCCGAGGGAATAAAAGACGGGGAGATAGCATTTTTCGGCGGCAGCTTCACGGCTATCGACCGCGATTATATGATCGAACTGCTCTCTTCGGCGCAGGAGTTCATCGGCGAAAACGGCTTTAAGGGCATCAGAATATCCACCCGCCCGGACGCTGTTGACGGCGAGATATGCGATATTCTCGAAAAATATCATGTCACGGCGGTCGAACTCGGCGCGCAGAGCACGAATGATAAAGTGCTCGCGATGAACAGCAGAGGGCACACGCGCGAGGATATCTTCCGCTCGGCGCGGCTTTTAAAAGAACGCGGCTTCGAATTGGGGCTTCAGATGATGACCGGGCTCTACGGCTCGAATGATGAGGACAGCATCGGGACGGCGCGGGACATAATCTCGCTCTCACCCGACACCGCGCGGATATATCCGACGGCAGTTATAGAAAACACGGAGCTCGCCGAGCTATACCGCAGTGGCGAATACCGCCCGCAGACTCCCGAAGAGGCGGCGGTGCTCTGCGCGAAGATATTGCCGATGTTCGAGCGAGCGGGGATAAAAGTCATCCGCCTCGGGCTCCATTCCGGCGGCGATGTCGAGGGCTCTTTCGTTGCCGGCGCATATCATCCGGCTCTGCGCGAGATGTGCGAGGGGCATATATATTTTGATATTATTAACAGAGCACTCTCCGGAAAAGAAAAGGGGAAGTACATAATATATGTCGCCCCGCGTGAAATTTCAAAAGCCTCCGGACAGAGAAAATGCAATATCGAGAAGCTCAGAGAACTCGGCTATGAATGCAAGATAAAAGAGAACGCGGCTCTCTCGGCGCGCGATATAACCTTGGAAAAAGTCAACTTATTATAAAGGCAGGCAGATAAATGTTACTAAAAGCACTCGAACTGCAGGGCTTCAAATCCTTTCCCGACAAGACAACGCTCGAATTCGGAAAAGGCATAACCGCCGTCATAGGACCCAACGGCTCCGGCAAGAGCAACATCTCCGACGCCGTTCGCTGGGTTCTCGGCGAGCAGTCGTCAAAGAGCCTGCGCGGCTCGAAAATGGAGGATGTCATCTTCGGCGGTACTTCGCTGAGAAAAGCGATGGGCTTTGCCGAGGTCACTCTGCGCCTCGATAACACCGACCGCACCCTCAACAACTGCGACAAGGACGATGTTTCCGTCACCCGCCGCTACTACCGCTCGGGCGAGAGCGAGTATCTTTTGAACGGCGAGACTGTACGCCTGCGCGATATCCACGAGCTGTTTATGGACACGGGACTCGGACGCGACGGCTATTCCATGGTCAGCCAGGGCAGAGTCGCCGACCTTATCTCTTCGCGCTCGCCGCAGAGGCGCGATATGCTCGAAGAGGCGGCTGGAATATCCCATTTCAGATACCGCCGCGCGGACGCGACCCGCAGACTCGAACAGGCGGAGGAAAATCTCGTTCGCCTGCGCGATATATTGACCGAACTCGAGGGACGCGTCGGACCGCTCAAAACGCAGAGCGAAAAGGCGCAGAAATTCCTTGTACTTGCAGGGGAGAAAAAGGAGCTTGAGATAGGTCTCTGGCTCAAGACGATAGAGCACTCCCGCGAGGGACTCAGGGCGCAGGAGGATAAAATATCCCTCGCCGCCGCGGACTATGAGCAGGCGGAGCGCGAGCTCGAACAGATATCGGCTCAGATAGAAGAGCTGATGAGCACGGGCAGCGGAATAACCGTGCAGATAGAAGAACTGCGAACGAAAGCTGCCTCCGACGAGGAGCAGGCGACCGCAGTTGACGGCAGAATCGCCGTCGAGCACAACAACCTCGCGCATAACCGCGAGACAATAGAGCGCATAAAGCGCGACATGGAAGCGGCGACCGCCACCGAGCAGCACCTCGAGGAACAGATCGACGCCGCCCAAAAAGAAATAGAATCTATAGACGCTGAAATAAAGGACTGCCAGGCGCAGCTGCTCGAGCTGCTCGACAGCACGGGCAAGCTCAAGGAGCAGGAGAGCGCGATAACCGCCGAGCGCGACAGCGCGGAGGCGCAGGCGAAGACCATAAACGAGTCTCTCTCCGCAGCAAAAATCGAGCAGAGCACGGCGCGCTCCTCCGCGCAGGAGATAGCCGTGCGCCTCGGCACAGTCGATGAAGTCATCGCCTCGCGCGGCGGACTGCTTGACGCACTTCGCGAGCAGGCCGAGGTCAGCCGCAGGAATCTTGATGCGTGCCTTGAAAATATAGAATCGCTTTCAAATTCAATAGACGGTTACTCCATGATAGTCCGTTCGCGCTCCGAAAAGGCGGAGAAGATGCGTCGCGAGCTCGACGCCGCAACGCTCGACATCCATCAGAAGCAGGCGCGAATCAGAATGCTCGAGGATCTCGAGAAAAACATGGAGGGCTATTCCGGCTCCGTTAAAGCGGTCATGCGCGAAGCAAAGCGCGGAACGCTGCGCGGAATCCACGGACCCGTGTCCCAGCTGATAACCGTTGATGCGAAGTACGCCGCGGCGGTCGAGACGGCTCTCGGCGCCGCCGTGCAGAATATAGTCACCGACGACGAGTCGGCGGCAAAACGCGCCATAGCCTATCTTAAAGAGAGCCGCGCAGGACGCGCGACTTTCCTGCCGATGACGGCGATAAAGCCGCGCCCGTTCAGGGAGGACGGACTCGACTCCTGCGCCGGATTCATCGACATGGCGGACAGGCTTCTTCGATGCGACGACGAGTATCTGCCGATAATCAGGAACCTGCTCAGCCACACCGCCGTTGCGGATAATATCGACAGCGCGATAGCCATCTCCAAGCGCTTCGGTCATAGATTCAAAGTCGTTACGCTCGACGGTCAGGTCATGAACGCGGGCGGCTCGATGACGGGCGGTTCGCGCGGGCAGAACGCGGGCATACTCAGCCGCGGCAATGATATCGAACAGCTCAAAAAGACCGTTGCGAAGCTTGAAGGAGGCCTCGCCGAGCGGCAGGAGAGATATAAAGAACTCGCGGGCGAAGTCTCGGCGGCGCAGGCGGAATACGACGGCGTGACGGCGGAGCTACAGAAGGCGCAGGAAGAAAAAATCCGCCGCGAGGGCGAGCTGCGCATGATAGACGACAAAATTGAGACCGCCGAGTCCGCGCTCAATGACCTCGAAGCGGAGAAGCGCAGTTCCGCAGAGCGCACCGCAAAGCTCGAGGAAATTCAGGCTCAGGCGCAGAAAAAGATAGATGAATTTACTTCTCAGCTCAACTCGGTCAATGAAAAGATAACCGAAATCGAATCGCGCCGCGACGAACTGCTCAGCACCCGCGAGCAGAACGCGGACAAAGAGAGCAGCATCAACCTCAGCATCCTCGCGTTCAAAAAGGATATTCAGGCGAGAGAGGAAGTTATCGAAACGCTCAAACGCCGCAGAAGCTCCCATGAGGGTCATGCCGATGAGCTTAAATCGGAGATCGATTCTATAACCGAGCAGATGACCGCGACGAATGAGCTGATCGAACAGCTCAAAGGCGAGGCGGCATCACTTCGCGCCGAGGCTCAGCAGAAAAAAGACGAGATATCCTCGCTCGCCCAGAAGCGAAGCGGAGTCGAGGGCGAGAGCACCAAACTGCGCGCCCAGGAGCGCTCGGTCAGCGACAGGCGCGAGAGACTGTCCGGCGAGCGGGCAAGGCTCGAAGAGCGCCGCGACTCGATGCAGCGCGAGCTTGAAAACGCGCAAAACAAACTCTATGACGAATATCAGCTCACTCGCCGCGAGGCGGAGGAGCTCGGAATAGTCATTGAAGATCCGCAGAAAGCGCAGCGCGAGCTCAATGATATAAAGAACAAGATAAGAGCCCTCGGCAACGTCAATGTCGGCGCTATCGAGGAATACAAAGAGGTCTCCGAGCGCTACGAGTTCATGAAAACTCAGATAGACGATGTCGAAAGCTCGCGCGCGGAACTTCTCACACTCATAGGCGACCTGACCGGCAAGATGTCGGAGCGGTTCAGAGAGCAGTTCGACCGCATAAACACTATCTTCGGTCAGACATTTTCGGAGCTGTTCGGCGGCGGCAAGGCGGAGCTTATTCTTGAGAATCCGCTCGATGTACTCGAATGTGCCATTGAGATAAAGGTTCAGCCCCCGGGCAAAAATGTTCAGAACATCGACCTGCTCTCGGGCGGCGAAAAGGGACTTGCGGCAATTGCGTTGCTGTTCTCCATACTCAAGGTCACTCCCGCGCCGTTCTGCTTCTTCGACGAGGTCGAAGCGGCGCTCGACGATGTCAACGTCACGCGCTACGCGCAGTATGCCCGCCGCATGACGAAGAACACGCAGTTCATACTTATCACGCACAGACGCGGTACGATGGAGGAAGCCGATGTCCTCTACGGAGTCACGATGCAGGAGGATGGAGTTTCCAAACTGCTCGAACTCAAGACCGCCGAGATGGCAAAGAAGCTCGGATTGACGCAGTGATGCATATAATAGAGCCCCGGAGTTTTCCGGGGCTTCGTTATTGCACATATTGCTGATTAGCAAGCGTAATAATATTGTAGAGGCGGATATCATCCGCCCGCAAAATCTGCACGAATTTATTGACGCGCAGCTTGTAGGGTGCGGCGACTCGATGCACCGATGCCGCACAAGCGGCATGAAATCTTTGCAAAAGGTTATCTTACTGACCGTAGGGGCGAACTTCGT
>DJQG01000143.1:0-210 GCA_002438685.1 Ruminococcaceae bacterium UBA6392
TTTACAAAAACGGCTACACCAAGCCGATAACCGATAAGCTCGACGAGATGGGCATTGTCCACGCGACATTCGGCGACGTCGCTCCCGACCCGACTCTCCAGTGCGCCGAAAAGGGCGTCGAGCAGATGAGAGCTTTTGAGCCCGACACGATAATCGCCCTCGGCGGCGGCTCCGCGATGGACGCGGCGAAGATCATGTGGGTTCTCTATG
>DJQG01000143.1:283-5951 GCA_002438685.1 Ruminococcaceae bacterium UBA6392
TACACCTTCCCGAAGATGGGCGAAAAGGCATATTTCATCGCCATCCCGACCTCGGCAGGTACCGGCAGTGAGGTAACTCCGTTCGCCGTTATCACCGACGAGACCACCGGCATCAAGTATCCCCTTGCCGACTATCAGCTCATGCCCAACATGGCAATAGTTGACACGGATTTCCATATGAGCGCACCCAAGGGACTGACCGCCGCTTCCGGTATAGACGCAGTCACCCACGCGCTTGAAGCTTACGCTTCCGTTATGGCTACCGACTACACCGACGGACTTGCAAAGCAGGCGCTCAAGGTCATATTCGACTATCTGCCCCGCGCATACGAGAACGGTCAGACCGATGTCGAAGCCCGCGAAAAGATGGCGAACGCCGCAACAATGGCAGGCATGGCCTTTGCAAACGCTTTCCTCGGCGTCTGCCACTCCATGGCGCATAAGCTCGGCGCTTATCACCACCTCCCCCACGGCGTTGCAAACGCGCTGATGATTGAAGAGGTTCTCCGCTTCAACGCTGCGGAGGCTCCCGCAAAGATGGGTACTTTCCCGCAGTACGACCATCCGCACACCCTTGCCCGCTATGCAGAGATTGCCGACAGCCTCAGACTCGGCGGCAAGAACGACAAGGAGAAGCTTGAGAATCTTATAAAAGCTATCAACGAGCTCAAGGAGCGCGTCGGAATAAAGAAGACAATCAAAGACTACGGCGTTGACGAGAAATACTTCCTCGACACTCTCGACGAGATGACCGAGAACGCATTCGACGATCAGTGCACCGGCGCAAACCCGAGATACCCGCTCATGAGCGAGATAAAGCAGATGTATCTCAACGCATACTACGGCAAGAAGCACTTTGAAGAGAAGCCCATGCCGACCGCGGCAGACATCGCCGAGGACGACAGCGCCCACAACTTCAAGCAGGCTTACCGCAGAGCGGAGAACGGCATGAACAAGGCATAAGGAGGGTTCACAATGAATCTTGACAGAATCATAGCAGTAAGGAACAACAAGACAGTCTATCGCGACGGCGACCGCTGCCTCAAGGTTTTCAACGAGGGCTATTCAAAGGCCGACGTGCTCAACGAGGCACTCAACCAGGCGCGTATCGAGGAGACCGGACTCAACATTCCGAGAGTTCTCGAGGTTACGGTCATCGACGGCAAATGGACAATAGTGTCCGATTATATCAAGGGCAAGACGCTCGCGCAGCTGATGCAGGAGAATCCCGAGAAGAAGGATGAATATCTCAACCTTTTCGTCGACCTACAGCTTGAGATGCACTCAAAGACCTGCCCCCTGCTCAACAAGCTCAAGGACAAGATGAACAGAAAGATCTGCCAGACTGATCTTTCCGCAACGGTCAGATATGACCTGCACACCCGCCTTGAGTCAATGCCCAAGCACAACAAGGTCTGCCACGGCGATTTCAACCCCTCGAATATTATAATCACCGACGACGGTACGCCTTATATCATCGACTGGTCGCACGCCACTCAGGGCAACGCCTCAGCCGACGCCGCGCGCACATATCTCCTCTTCTGGCTCAACGGAGATATCGACGCCGCGAAGAAGTATCTGAATCTTTTCTGCGAGAAGAGCGACACCGCGATACAGTATGTCCAGAAATGGATGCCCATCGTTGCCGCATCACAGACGGTCAAGGGCAACGCTGCGGAGCGCGAATTCCTCCACTCGTGGATCGATGTTGTTGATTACTCGTGAAAGAGGTGAAATGAATGAAAATAACCGTTTGCATCGGTTCCTCCTGCCACATCAAGGGTTCGCGCCAGGTAGTCGAGCAGCTCCAGTACCTTATAAGAGAAAACAATCTTGACGACAAGGTAGAGCTCTCCGGCACCTTCTGCATGGGCAAATGCCAGCAGGGCGTGTGCGTCACGGTTGACGACAAGTTCTTCTCCGTGAAGCCCGATACAGTCAAAGACTTCTTCAGCGAAAACGTTCTTGCAAAGGTCTGAAACATATGATAATCCAGATTTGCGTAGGCTCCGCCTGCCACCTCAAGGGTTCGGAAAAGATTGTCGGGCTGTTTGAGGACGCTCTGAAAAAATATGACCTCGAAAACGATGTTACACTTGCCGGCAGCTTCTGCACCGGCAGGTGCAACCGCGAGGGCGTGACTATATCGGTCGACGACGATGTCTACACCGGAATAACACCGGAGGGGTTCAACAACTTCTTTGAGGAGAAAGTACTAAAACGGATAAGGGAAGAGAGGGTGTAACGGCATGGATTGCCTGACTCTTAAAAAATCCAACTGTAAAAACTGCTATAAATGTATCCGTCATTGCCCGGTGAAGTCTATACGCTTCTCGGGCAATCAGGCATATATTATCGGCAACGAATGTATCCTCTGCGGCCAGTGTTTTGTCGTATGTCCGCAGGATGCAAAGCAGATAGTCGACGAGACTGAGAAGGTAAAAGTCCTGCTCCAGAGCAGCGACCCGGTCATCGTCAGTCTCGCTCCGTCTTTCATTGCAAACTATGAGGGCGTGGGCATAAACGCGATGCGCGAAGCGCTCAAGAAGCTCGGCTTTTTCGACGCCGAGGAGACCGCTGTCGGCGCAACAATAGTCAAGACAGAATATGAGCACATGATCGACAGCGACATGAGAGATATAATCATCTCCTCCTGCTGCCATTCGATCAACCTGCTCATTCAAAAATATTTTCCTGCGGAGCTGCCGTTTCTTGCGAACGTGCTCTCCCCCATGCAGGCTCACTGCAAGGATATAAAGCGCAGATATTCGAACGCAAAGACTGTTTTTATCGGTCCCTGCGTTGCGAAAAAAGACGAAGCGCAGTACTACGAAGGCATAGTTGACGCCGTTTTGACCTTTGACGAACTGACAAGCTGGTTCAAGTCGGCGGGCGTCGAGCTTGCCCGCGAGACGGACTCGGACGAACACAGCCGCGCGCGCTTCTTCCCGACAACCGGCGGCATACTCAAGACCATGGCGCAGGACAACCCGAAATACACCTACATGGCTATAGACGGCGTTGAAAACTGCATGGCGGCGCTCAAGGACATTGAAACCGGCAAGATACATAATTGCTTCATTGAGATGTCCGCCTGCTCCGGCAGCTGCATCGGCGGCCCGGTAATGGAAAAATTCCACCGCGCGCCGGTTAAAGACTACATGGCTGTGGCGCAGTTCGCCGGCGACAAGGATTTCGAAGTTGAACAGCCGGACAGCTACGAACTCAAAAAGAACTTCACCGTCATTGAGCGCAGACTCCAGCCCCCGTCGGAGGCGGAGATAACCGAGATCCTTCACCGCATGGGCAAGACGAAACCCTCGGACGAACTCAACTGCGGCTCCTGTGGATACAACACCTGCCGCGAAAAGGCTATCGCCATATATCACGGCAAGGCGGAGATATCAATGTGCCTGCCCTATCTTAAAGATAAGGCGGAGAGCTTCTCGGACAACATCGTCCGCAACACACCCAACGGACTTATCCTGCTCAACGAAAAGCTCGAGGTTCAGCAGATAAACAAGGCTGCGCTCAGGATAATGAATCTCCGCTCCCCCTCCGACATTCTCGGAGATGGCGTTGTGCGCGTACTCGATCCCAAAGATTTCTTAAATGTTCTCCAGACAGGCAGAAATATGCACGACAAGCGCATGTATCTCGCCGAATACGACAAGTATGTCGAGGAGACTATAATATACGATAAGGAATACCGCCTGCTCATCTGCATCATGCGTGATGTTACGCAGGAGGAGACTGTGCGCGAACAGAAAGAAAACATCAGCCGCCAGACGGTTGAAATAGCCGACAAGGTCGTTGACAAACAGATGCGTATCGTTCAGGAGATCGCGTCGCTGCTCGGCGAGACGGCGGCGGAAACAAAGATAGCGCTATCCAAGCTCAAGGAGTCGATCAGCAATGAATAACCTCTGCGCCGAGATAGGCTGGAAGAGTATAAATCACGAGGGCGAACAGCTCTGCGGCGATCACGTTGACATAATTGAACAGGACGAAAATTCAACCGTCATCGTGCTCGCGGACGGGCTCGGGAGCGGCGTCAAAGCAAGCATTCTCTCCACCCTCACCTCAAAGATAATATCAACGATGATGGCTGAGGGTCTGCCGCTCGAAGAGTGCGTTTCGACCATAGCCGCCACCCTGCCGATATGCTCGGTGCGCGGAGTCGCATATTCGACCTTCACCATCATACACCTCATAAACAACGAGACCGCCGAGATAATTCAATACGACAACCCGCATGTTATAATGATTCGCGGCTGCGAACCGTTTAAATATACGGAAACGGAGCTGAACATCGGCGGAAAGAACATTTTCAAGTCGCAGATAAAGCTTCAGGAGGGCGATGTTTTCGTTGCGATGAGCGACGGATGCCCGCACGCCGGGATCGGATCGGCTTTCAACTTCGGCTGGAAGCGCGACGATATCGCGGACTTTATGTCCGGGCTTGTGCCTGTCGGCTACACGGCAAAAACGCTCTCGACAATGCTCGTTGACGAGTGCGACAAGCTCTACGGCGGTCATCCCGGAGACGATGCGACCGCCTGCGTTGTCAAGATACGCAAGCGCGAGCCGATGAATCTTCTCTTCGGCCCGCCGCGCAATCCCGACGACTGCGACCGAATGATGTCGCTCTTCTTCTCGAAAGAGGGCAAGCACATCATCTGCGGCGGCACAACTTCGTCCATTGCCGCCAAATATCTTGGCAAGCCGCTCAAGGCGAGCCTCAATTTTGAACAGAGCGACGTTCCGCCGATCGCGGAGATCGAGGGCGTTGATCTGGTGACCGAGGGAGTCATAACGATAAACAAGGTCATTGAGTATGCCAAAGATGCGTTAGGCAAGAATGAGCTGTATGAGGAATGGGGCTTCAAGCGCGACGGTGCTTCGCTCATATGCCGCATGCTGTTCGAGGAGGCTACCGACATCAACTTCTATGTCGGCAGAGCCGTCAATCCGGCTCATCAGAATCCCGATCTGCCTATCAATTTCAATATAAAAATGAACCTTGTCAAGGATCTCTGCGCCTGCCTCAAAGAGATGGGCAAGAGAGTCAAGGTCAGCTATTTCTAAGGGGGATATCAATGAGAAAATTCGACACTAAGGTACAGTATCTTAAATATAAAGTTCTGCGCGAGGTCGCGCGGCTTGCATGGAACGACACGCTGCTTGAAAATCTTTTCGAGATACCGAAAACAATCGTTCCCGGCAACACGCCGACCATGCGCTGCTGCGTCTACAAAGAAAGAGCAATACTCAGCGAGCGAGTCAAGATAGCTATCGGCAGCAACCCGAATATTATAGAGGTTATCGACATCGCCTGCGACGAGTGTCCCATGGGCGGATACGAGGTCACCAACGCCTGCCGCGGATGCCTCGCCCACCGCTGTGAGGATGTCTGCCGCTTCGGCGCGCTCTCCTTTGACCGCGAGCACGTTGCGCATATCGACAAAACGAAGTGCAAGGAGTGCGGCGCGTGCTCCAGAGTCTGCCCCTACACCGCGATTATAAACCGCAAGCGTCCCTGCGAGATGGCGTGCAAGATAAAGGCTATCAGCATGAACGAGAACAAGGCTGCAGCGATAAACTACGACAAATGTATATCCTGCGGCGCGTGCGTCTATCAGTGTCCGTTCGGCGCGATAACGGACAA
>DJQG01000143.1:6049-16195 GCA_002438685.1 Ruminococcaceae bacterium UBA6392
GTTGTTGCGCCCTCGATTTCGAGCCAGTTTACATACGCGAAGCTCGGTCAGGTCATAAAGGGACTCAAGGAGCTCGGCTTCCACACGGTTATCGAAGCCGCTCTCGGCGCAGACATGGTCGCATATGCAGAATCCGAAGAGCTGGCGGAGAAAGGCTTCCTGACAAGCTCGTGCTGCCCCGCATTCGTCAACTACATTGAGAAATCTTTCCCGGATCTCAAACCGTTTATTTCCCACAACCTCTCCCCCATGGCGACTATCTCCAAGTACATCAAGGAGCATGAGGCGCCCTGCAAGGTCGTATTTATCGGCCCCTGCACAGCAAAGAAAGCGGAGGTTCAGAAGGACGAGGTCAAGCCCTATGTCGACGCGGCGATGACTTTTGAAGAGCTTCAGGCTCTGTTCGACAGCAGAGATATTGATATAATGACCCTCTCCGAAGATGTTCTCGACAACGCATCGTATTTCGGCAGAATATTCGCCCGCTGCGGCGGTCTTGCAGATGCGGTGGCGCAGGGTCTTAAGGAACACGGCATCAAAGACTTCGATCTCAAGGCCTGCTCCTGCGACGGAATCGAAGCCTGCCGCGCGGCTCTGCTCAGGAAGAGTAAGGGTATGCTCGACGCGAACTTCATTGAGGGTATGGCGTGCATCGGCGGATGCATCGGCGGCGCAGGCTGCCTGACCCACGGAGAGAAGAACAAGAAAGAGGTCGACAAGTACGGTATGCAGGCTCACGAAAAGACCATAACCGACGCTATATCGATACTCAACAAATAACATCACTGCCCCGTTCGTCAGAGCGGGGCGTCTTATATGAATGAGATGTAAAATACGGCGCAGATTTGTTGACACCGCCGCCGTAACGGGATAAAATATAACAAAACAATCTGAAAACAGGTGAAAAAAGCATGGACGAAGTAAGAATTCTTGAAATCAAGCAGAGCGTGTTTAAAAATAACGACGAGCAGGCGGACAAGCTGCGCCGCGAACTCAAGGAGAAGGGCGTATTTCTGCTCAACCTCATGTCCTCGCCCGGAGCCGGCAAGACGACTACCCTCAAGGCGACTATCGCTGCGCTGAAAGACAAGGTCAAGATAGGCGTTATGGAGGCGGACATCGACAGCGACGTTGACGCGAAGAGAATCGCCGAGACGGGAGTCAAGGCAATTCAGCTGCACACCGGCGGAATGTGCCACCTCGATGCTGAGATGACAAGACAGGGTCTTGACGGACTCGAGACCGGCGACGTTGAACTCGCGATACTCGAGAATGTCGGCAACCTCGTCTGCCCTGCAGAGTTCGACACGGGAGCCGTCAAAAACGCGATGATTCTCTCCGTACCCGAGGGCGACGACAAGCCGCTCAAATATCCTCTGATGTTCTCCATCTGCGATGTTGTTATCATCAACAAGATCGATGTCCTCCCCTATTTCGACTTTGATGTCAAGAAGTGCAAGGAATATATAAAGCGCCGCAACCCGAACGCCAAGGTGTTCATGATCTGCGCCAAGACTGGCGAAGGTGTTGACGAATGGGCGAACTGGCTTCTCGGCGAAGTCAAGAGCTGGAGAGACGAGAAGTAAAAGCTATGAAAACAAAGACAACCGAGCAGTAAGATTTAAGTCTTACTGCTCGGTTTGTTATTGCTGAAATATCTTGTCACGAGAACTATCAATGACTTTTCTTCGCTTTTATCACGCCTTTGACGGTCTCAAATGCGTGGAGCGAGCCAACGAGCGGATGGTAGAGCATGATGCGCGGACCGGAATAGCGCATAACTGCTCTTATCTTCTCACGCATGGCAGGCTTATAGCAATGGCACGGGCACTGGGAGCAGAAATTCTTTTCGTTGCCCCAGCGGCAGTGGTCGAGCCTGTAGAGCGCATAGTCGCACAGCTCCCGGCACTCGGGGCAAAGCTCTCCCCTTTTTGTCTTATGCACGCCGTGGCAATAGATTTTTACCATCTCCGGCAGCATCTCTTTTTCGCGGGTTATTCTGTCTTTTGTCTCTTTCTTGTTCATGACAATCTGCCTCTGTAAACCGTATAAGCCTTGTCGGCTATTCTCGAAGTTGATTTCCTGTGGGAGACGAGCACTATGCTCTTGCCCTTTTTTGCCTCATTTATCGAGCGCAGGATATGACCCTCGTTGAGGCTGTCAAGATTGCTCGTAGGCTCATCGAGCATGATCATAGGCGCGTCGCTGAGGAACGCCCTGGCGAGACCTATCCTCTGCTTCTCGCCGTCCGAGAGCAGATCGCCAAGCTCGCCGACATTTGTGTCATATCCCTTGGGCAGAGTCATGATGAAATCATGGATAGAAGCTTTTTTCGCCGCTTCAACGACCTGTTCATGCGTAGCGTTATAATCGGCTATTTTTATATTCGACTCTATCGAATCGTTGAAGAGCTGCGTCTCCTGGCTGACAAGGCTCTGATTGCTTCTGAGGCACGAGGTCTTTATATCGCGAATATCCTCGCCGCTCATCTTTATGCTACCCTGCTGAACATCCCAAAAACGCATCATGAGCTTAAGCGCGGTAGATTTGCCTGAACCGCTCGGACCTGTGATGCTGATTATTTTATCGGGCTCGACGGTCATATTGAATCCGTCAAGAATCTTTTCATTGTCGTAAGCAAACCCGACATCTTTGTTTTCCATGCCGCTGAAAGCGACGGTCTTTCCGTCTGTGTTCTCTTCAACAACCGGAGTCTCATCGAGTATGTCGAGAACTCTTTCGCCAGCTGCGAGAGTGTGCGTAAGATTTCCGGCAAGTCCCGAGAGCGCGGCGACGGGACCGAACGAGCTCATCATCGAGACGGTAGAAACAATCATTCCGTCGAAGCCGATAACACCTTTCTGATAGAGAGCGATACCCGTGAGCAGCATTGCAACAGAGAAAAAGATTATCGCGATATCCGTAACTGCGCCCGTGTGTCCCTCTATCTTCTTGAGCCTGTCCTGAAGCGAATTGAGTTCGTCTGTCTTTTTGTCCATCTCTTGGAGGCGCTTGTCGGTGCTGTTATATCTTATCGATTCAAGCAGTCCGCGCATGCTGTCGAGCACGAAGCCCGAGAGCGCGCCGGAGCTGTCCCTGTATGTCATACCGATATTCTTGTTGACCTTTGAGGACACCAGCGGAATCACCGCGCCGACCGTTATATAAGCGGCGAGCGCAACGAGCGAGAGCCAGATGCTGTAGCGCCCGATGAAAATAAGCATAATAATACAGGTCAGTATCGCGATGCAGGTCGGCGATATCGTATGTGCATAGAACACTTCGAGCAGTTCGATATCGCTCGTTATGACCGAGACAAGGTTGCCTTTGTCTTTACCCTCGAGCTTCGCGGGAGATAGCCTGCGCATGGCCTTGAATACCTTGTCGCGGATAAGAGCCAGAAGTTTGAACGCTATATAATGGTTGCAAGCCTGCTCTCCGTAATGCAGAAAGCCCCTGAGAACGGCAAAGATTATAATGCAGATGCAGCCGGTTTTTATTGCGATTCCACCGCTTATCTTTGCGGCGGTGAGCAGGGTCAACGAACCTGCGACGGTTATCTGAATGGCGCACAGGAATCCGAGCACGCCGAGCAGAACCGCCAGACACATAAAGCCTGAAAGCGGCTTAACGAGGACTATAAGTCTGCTCATTATACGCAGACCGCTCTGTTTTCTTTTCATACCGCTGCCGCCTCCTTTGAATATTTTTCAAGCTGAGCCTGAGTCGAATACATTGTATAATACTTGCCCTTTTCTTCCATGAGGCGCGAATGCGTGCCGCTCTCCGCAAGGCATCCGCCATCGAGCAGAAGAATCATATCGGAGGTGACAACATTTTCGAGCCTGTGTGAAATGAGCAGAACCGTCTTTGTCTTTGCCATCTCGCGGATAACTTCCATGATGTCGTTTTCGCTCTCAACATCGATGTTCGAGGTGACTTCATCGAAGATATACACCGGTGTGTCATGCAGAAGTGCACGGGCTATCGCGAGGCGCTGACGCTGACCGCCGGAGAAGTTGCTTCCCTGCTGAGAGAGCGCCGTATCAAGCCCATCCTGCGAGGAGAGGAACTCCCAAAGATTAACTTTTTTGAGCGCGTCTATGAGTTCGTCGTTAGAAGCATTAGGACGAGCCATGAGCAGGTTGTCCCTGACAGTTCCGGCGAAGATATAGCTGTTGAAATTGACGGCGGTTATGTTATCCATGAGCGCTTTTTCGTCGATGTCTCTTATCTCGACGCCGTCTATCTTTATACTTCCTTTGTAGCCTTTTGTTGTGCCGCAGATAAGAGAAGCTATTGTGCTCTTTCCGCAGCCGGACTCGCCGACGACGGACACAAGACTGTTCTTCGGGATATCTGCCGAAATGCCGTTGAGTACTGTCTTTTCGCCGTCATAAGAGAAAGTCACGTTTTCGAGCTCTATATCGCTATCGAAGTTCTCGGGAATCTGCGTTCCCTGCTTGTCCTCCGGAGTATCAAGAAGCTTAAAGAGCTTGTCGCTCGCCGCCATACCGTTCATCGCAACATGGAAGAACGAGCCGAGCAGGCGCAGGGGCAGGAAGAAATCCGCGGCGAGCATAATGATAAGGAACGCCTGCGGAAGCGTTATCGTACCGTTTGCCACCTGACATACTGCGATAACAACGCCGACCGCGCTGCCCGCATATGCGACGATATCCATGACGCTGACTGAGTTCAGCTGCATTGTAAGCACCTTCATTGTGATGCGTCTGAACTCCTCCGCCTTTTCGTTCATCTCGATATTTTTTCTCTCGTCCGCCTGATAGACTTTGAGAGTTGTGAGTCCCTGAATATTTTCGAGGAATGTGTCGCCGAGGTTGACATACACTCCCCAATATTTGCTGAGCAGGCGTTTTGCTATCTTCTGCACCGCGACTATCGAAAGCGGAATCAGCGGCACGCAGACGAGAAGCACGAGCGAGGCTTTCCAGCTGACAAAAGAGAGTACTGCGAAGAGCGTAATCGGCGCGAGCATCGCAAAAAAGAACTGCGGCAAATATTTGCCGAAATAAAGCTCGAGCTGATCGACGCCCTCGACAAAGACCTGGAGCACTTCGGAGGTCGAAACTTTTTCATGATACGACGCGCCCATGCGGGTAAGCTTTTTGTACATCTTTTCGCGCAGGACTTTTTTCACCTGAGCCGACGCCAGAAAAGATGTCTTTGAGCTGCATACCCCGCAGACATAGCGCACTGCCATAACTGCGGCGATGCCTATAACATAAGGCAAAAGAACGCTGACCGTCATAGTCGAGCCGCCCAAAATAAGCTCGAGAATATGTGCAAAAATAAACATCATCACGATGTTCGCGCAAAGCCTTATCCACTGTGCGAGCACCGTAAGGGCAATGTACTTCTTGGAGGAAGGCACCTGCCCTATTAGTCTTGTTTTTATCATCTAATCACTCCCCAATGATTTTGAACTGTTTATTGAGATAGCTGTCGGCGAGACTTCCGTCTCCCTGTTCGGCTATTTTTCCGTTGTCCATTATGAGTGCCCTGTCTGCCATAGCGGCAGCACATCTTCGGTCGTGAGTAACGGTGACGACCGTGCAGCCGTTTTCGCGGTTCAACTTATTGACAGCCGAGACTATGCGCTCAAGATTATTGTAATCCTGCCCGACGGTAGGTTCATCGAGAAACAGCACTTCCGGTTCGCCCGCGCATATCGCTGCGAGACCCGCGCGGCGTTTCTGTCCCTCCGAAAGGGATTGCGGATGCCTATTTTCAAGCCCCGAGAGGCCGAACGCCTCGATCATCTCCCTTGCTTTCTGCTCCGATGACGCCCTGAAAGAGACCTCGGCGAGCAGTGTCGGCATGAAGAGCTGATAGGTCGGATTCTGATAGACAAAGCCGACCTTTTTGAACCACGCGGCGTTGGGCTTTCTTCGCCCCGGATTTTGAACTATATTTTGTTCGAGCGTGCCCGAGGTGAGCTTGTTGAGTCTTGCAAGAGTCCGCATGAGCGTAGTCTTGCCGCAACCGTTCGCACCGAGCAGAACAAGGCGTTCACCTTTATACACATCAATATCGAGCGAGTCGAGGATATTTCTGCCGCTTGCGTTGAACACCAAGCCGCGCCCGCTTATAACCGGCGAGCCGACGAGGTGCATATTATTCTTCTCCGGCTCTATGACCCGTTCAGAACGGGTAACGGCATCCTTGTCGGTGCTCACTATGACATTTTTATCTTTTATCCACATGACCTTGTTGACATACGGTCTGACAACATCGAGCCTATGTTCAACAAGCAGCACGGCATATCCGCTATTGGCAAGCGAGCGAAGTGCGCCGAGCAGGACATGCGCGCCCTCAACGTCGAGGTTCGCGAGCGGCTCGTCGAGAATTATGATTTTCTGCTTCATCGCGAGCGTTGAAGCGGTAATCAGCCTCTGCTTCTGCCCGCCGGACATAGTCCGCGTCTTTGCGTCAGGCGATATCTTCATCATATTTGTGCTTGCCTCTATCCGCCGATCTATTGTCTCGACAGGGATATCTAAGTTTTCGCACCCGAAAGCTATTTCGTCGCGGACGATATCATAGACTATCTGTTCATCGGCGTTCTGGAGCACCGTGCCTATGAGCTTCGCGCGCTCGCTGACTCTGACGGTGGTAACATCCTCGGAATTTACATGAATTTTTCCCTCAAGCTTTCCCGGCGTTATAAACGGGATCATGCCGTTGATTATTGAGAGCAGAGTGCTCTTACCCTCGCCCGATACGCCGGAGAGAAGCACGAAGTCTCCGTATTCGAGAGAAAAATTGACATTGTCAAATATTTTTTCCGAGCCGTTATATGAAAAGCTGATATTTTCAAGTCTCAGCGCATCCATGCCGCCACCCCCAGACCCGCGCAGGAGAGAATCACTGCGATGAGAAATATTATGTCGCGCGCACGAAGCTCGACCCTGCCGTAGACAGTTGCGGGCGAATTATCGAGCGTGAACGCCCTCGTCTCGAGCGAAAGTGAAAGCGTATCAGAAATGCCGATAATGCGCATGACAAGCGGAATGAAAAAAGCTCTGTAGAGGCAGTCCGGGCGATACCATTTGACATTCGCGCCGCGCACCTTCATCGCCTCCCGTATGCGCCTTATCTCGGTGACAAGTATCGGGATAAAGCGAAGAGTGACAAGCATTCCGAGCGTTATCATTCGCGGGCAGTGCAGCTGATTCATACAGCGCGTGAGATCTGCGGGAGGTATCGTTATCATCGGCACGGCGCATATTCCGAGCAGGAGCGCACGCACGACTGTCTGCCAAAATGCGTTGAAATTGCGGTTCGTCAGAAATGCCAGCCCGCCTATCACAAGCCCGAACGCGAGCATTGCAGCACTCATTTTCCATGCGCCGCGAAACAACCCGAAGCAGCAGCAGAGCGCAAACAGCACGCCGGAAAAAGTGAACGCCCAGAGGCTCTTTGAAAACAGCATTCCGCACACGAGCATGCACAGAGACGAGACGAAAGCTATGAGTGGATAGAGCGGTTTTCTTACACTGAATGCGTCAAGCATTTTCGTCTTCTCCGTTGGGCTTGAGCTTGCCAGCCTTTTGCAGCTCGGCAGCTATTTTCATGCCGATCGCCGTGCCTATGAAGCCGAGCGCCACGGTGCCGAGCGAAGTAAATATCGAAGCTATCGGGCGCGCGAGCAGCTGCTCATAGCTCTGTCCGTTGAGCCAGATGCTGAAAAGCACTGAAATCGGCAGAGAGAGCGGCATATATATTCCCGCCGTGAAAAGCACGGAGCCTTTCTTCTTATAACCTCTGAAGAACAGGAGCATCAGAAGTTCCGCGATGATAGCCGCCACAAAATTATTGAAGAACATGACGGGTGAAAAGAACACGAGCGGAGCGCCGGAAAACAGACCGATTATGGTCAGCGCGCCGGGCTTTCTGACTTTCATCAGGCCTATCGCGCAGAAGAGCGCATATATCGGAGCCGCCGCCATGTTGCGGAGTCCGAACAAAGTCGTGTGCATAACGAGCGGCATGGTTATTCCGCCGCAGAGCGTCATCGCCGCCGAAAGAATTGCAAGGAAAACGAAATCCTTGACCTGAAATTTTTTGAAGCATTTGTTCATTCCGGTTACTCCTTTATTGCTTTTCTCTTTATCACCGTTGCAGCTATGAGCGCCACTATAACGACCGCCGCAAGGATCGAACCGATTATCGCCGCGGTCTTTTTGCTTCCGCCGTTATTTGAAGCCGTCTCGGAAACGGATTCGGCAACGGATTCAGAGACAGATGCAGTCTCATTTTCCGAGATACTCTCCCCCGTCACCGTCTCTCCGGCAGAATCTGTTTCGGCAGGTGCAGAAGCCGTTGTATCAACCGAAGCTTCACCTTTTGAGCTTTCAGTCGGCTTCGCGGGAGTCACCGCATTCGGAGCAGTATCAGCGGCAGAGCCGATATCCGCAACTTTCTTGGCGCTCGCATAGTCGATATGTATTCTCGCGGAGGGCGACATCGGCATAACGGGTGCGGCGAACTTCACACCGACGAACTCACCATTTCCGACTATCGGAAACTCAAATGCGGACTGATATGTCGTGCCCGCTATCTTAACGCTCCCTGCGGGTTTTACTTCGACGGCGTCGCCCTCAACTCCGCCGTTTTTGTAGTACCAGAACTGCATTCCGGAGACGCTCTCCGGCGTTGCTATAGTCAAAGTCTTGCCGCCGTTTTTCACGGTCAGCAGTGCTGTATGCACAAGATATTTGTCGCCCATAGAGGTCTTGTCCTTCTGAGCGTGGTACATTTTAACGCTGACCTCATACACTCCGTCCTGAGTCGGAGCCGAAGCAGCAAAAGCAGGCAGAGCCGCGCAGATAATTACCGCAAGCATCAAAACGACTGCAGCAACAGCCGATATTTTTCTGTTCATGTTTCTCCTCCGTTTCAATTAGTTCTCGCTAACCGCAATGCAAAAAGCAAACGCCGTTTCGGCGTCACAGTACCTTTTCTCGATTAGCATTAACTAACTATAAATCTTAAAGTCAGCCGGTTAGCCAATGCTATCCGGTTCGATATTATTCTACCAATCATTTGGCTTTATGTCAATATCATCGGCAAAATTCCGTATATCTGCCCTTTTTCGCGCTGTGTCAGGCGCAAAAATTATGTAAAGTGGAGATTAATTTGCGTTTGCTGTTAGCGCGGCAGACTCGGTATTGGGTCGGCAGGTAAAGTAAAACAGAGCAGAAAGATTTTAGTCTTACCGCTCTGTTTGTTAAACATGATAGCTTTTTGACAACCGCCGAATCGAGATAATCACCGACGCAATCATAAAAAAATTTAAAGAGATGTTTGACAGCTCCGGCGAAGAAGCTTTCCTGCGGCGGCTGCGCAGCATAGACCGCGAGGTAGACGAAGCCGTCGACGCGCTTTTAAAAACAAAAAATCCAGCCGCACTTGACAAAATCAACGCACGACTGGAAGATTTGCAGATTGAAAGAAACGGCGTCGAAGCGGAGCTCTCGAAATTTCGCATCACCAAAGATGTTATCCCCGACCGCGAGGATTTGCTCGAGTGGCTCAAGTCGTTTCAAGGCGACGCCCTCGACCCGGAGTATCAGAAAAAGATGATTGACACCTTTATCAACGCGATATATCTCTATGATGATAAAGTGGTCATTTGCTTTAATCTCAAGGGCGGAAAGCAGGTCTCAGGAATAGAAGAGCTCGAACACTCAGAAGAGTTAGACGAGTGTTCGAGCAGCTTATTAAATGGCTCCCCCTGTTGGACTCGAACCAACGACCCTGCGGTTAACAGCCGCATGCTCTACCGACTGAGCTAAGGAGGAATGTTACTACCGCCCAGTATTAGTGGGCGGTAATTTGTGTCGGCGTCGACTTATCTTCCCGGGAGGCTGCCCTCCGAGTATTGTCAGCACGAGTGAGCTTAACTACCGTGTTCGGAATGGGAACGGGTGGACCCTCATCGTTATAGGCACCGACTCTATCTTTAACGCTTTTAACGTTAAATCCATATATATTCTACATCGCTTTCGCGCTGTTTTCTTTGGTGACCCGTACGGGATTCGAACCCATGTTGCCGGCGTGAGAGGCCGGAGTCTTAGGCCACTTGACCAACGGGCCGTATGGTACACCTTCAGGGACTCG